>CAMORF010000007.1 GCA_946623485.1 uncultured Clostridia bacterium | reverse complement strand
AGCCGGCCCGGAAGATGACGTTCAAAGAACTTGTCACTTTTCGACGAAATCACGATCAATGAGGTTGTCACTCCATATTCCGGGCAGCTTTATCCGGAAAGCTATATAAGATTGTATATAATAGATATATATGTTTGATGATTCCGATTCGACACGAAAAGCATATAATTTTAAAATGGTTAACGTTAAACCCAATATCCTCCGTTCGGGGCGGCTGAGCTGAACAGCCGCCTTACGGGATAAGTGATCTTAACGGATCGCTTATTTTGAACCGGAATTGATACCGGTGGTATCGATATGGATGTGTGGATTGGCTGGAGGTCGATGAATGAATATCGTGCAAATAAAGTATGCGGTCGAGGTGGCCCGGTATGGTTCCATCAATAAAGCCGCGGAGGAATTGTATATAGCCCAGCCCAATCTCAGCCGGTATATCAGGGAGCTTGAGTCAGATCTGGGCATAACGATTTTCAAGCGCACCTACAGAGGAATGGAACCTACGCCGGACGGCAAGACCTTCCTGAGCTACGCCCGGCAGGTGCTCAACAAAATCGACGATATTGAAAAGCTTTACAAAGGAGAGAACGTAAACAAACATCACTTTTCCATTTCTGTTCCCCGGGCCAGCTATATCGCCGATGCTTTTGTCCAATTCAGCAGACATATCGACGCATCCCCGACAGAGATCTACTATATGGAGACAAATACACGCCAGGCAATCAGGAATCTGCTGGAAGCGGATTACCGGCTTGGAATCATCCGCTATGCAGCCGAGGATGACGCTTATTTCCAGCGGCTGCTGGATGAAAAGGGTATTGTCAGCCAGCTTGTGACGGATTTCACTTACGTGCTTATCATGAGCGGGATCAGCCCGCTCTCATCAAAGGAAGATATCTATTATTCCGACCTGACGGGACTTATCGAGATCAGCCATGGCGATCCCTTCGTACCGACAATGCTGCCCGGATCACATGACCGTGAAGAGATCGAGCGGTCTGAAAGGTCGGTCCTGCTGTTTGAGAGAGGCGGGCAGTTTGACCTTTTGTGTGAAAATGAACAGACTTACATGTGGGTGTCGCCTATACCGGAAAAGCTGCTGGAACGGTACAGGCTGATACAGCGTCCCTGTTGTGATAAAAGGCGCGTTTACAGGGATGTGCTGATCAGGCGGAAAGAATATGAACTGACAGATCTGGACAGGCGGTTCATTGCGGAGCTTGTAGCTTCAAAACGCAGAACGATACAAAACAGGGCATCGTAAGCGATGTATCCTGGTACAGAGCAGCGCGGAAGGATATAAGGATATTATCCGGCATAATGCCGTACGGCTATATATTTTACAGAAGGGAGCTTCCCCGGCGGGGGAGCTCCCTTCATACATTATTATGCTGCATGATTCAGATGATATACCTTCTGATATAACTGCCATTCATTATTGATAATTCCGCTCATTTCGAAAACAACTATAATCGCCTTGGAGGTGTTTGGCGGTTCTATGGGAACCACCGTGTTTGCACATTAAATCGTTCCCGGCAATATCGAATTTCCGGGGTATCTTAAGCAGGAGGTAATTATTATGGCACGTTTCACTTTGCCCCGCGACCTGTATTTTGGCAAGGGGGCGCTGGAAAACCTGAAGGGACTTAAAGGCAAGAAGGCCATCATCTGTGTTGGCGGCGGCTCAATGAAGCGCTTCGGATTCCTTGACAGAGCCCAGAAGTATCTGGAGGAAGCAGGAATGGAAGTAAGGCTGTTTGAGGGTATTGAGAGCGATCCCTCTGTTGATACAGTTATGAAGGGCGCGGCTGTTATGCAGGAGTTCGGTCCGGACTGGATCGTAGCCATAGGCGGAGGCAGCCCCATCGATGCAGCCAAGGCTATGTGGATCAAGTATGAGTATCCGGAGTGCACATTTGAGGATATGTGCAAGGTGTTCGGTATTCCGGAGCTTCGTCACAAAGCTCATTTCTGTGCAGTATCTTCTACCAGCGGCACAGCTACCGAGGTTACGGCTTTCTCTATTATTACTGACTATGAAAAGGGTATTAAATATCCGATCGCTGATTACGAGATCACTCCAGATGTTGCCATCGTTGATCCCGAGTTGGCTGAGACCATGCCGAAGAAGCTGGTTGCTCATACTGGCATGGACGCTATGACTCATGCAATTGAGGCTTATGTATCCACCGCTAACAGCGATTATACAGATCCGCTGGCTATCCATGCCATCGAGATGATTATGAAGGATCTTATTCCTTCCTACAATGAAGATATGGCTGCCCGTGACCGTATGCATGACGCTCAGTGCCTGGCCGGTATGGCATTCACGAACGCCCTGCTCGGCATCGTTCACTCCATGGCTCATAAGACCGGAGCTATTTTCGCTGATTACGGCGCACATATCATCCACGGCGCGGCAAACGCGATGTATCTGCCCAAGGTCATTGCATTCAATGCAAAAGATGAAACTGCGAAGAAACGCTACGGCGTGATCGTTGACTATATGGGAATCGCTGACAAGAATGATTCCGATGATGTTAAAGTACGCAAACTGATCGACTTCCTGCGCGGAATGAATGATCAGCTGAACATCCCGCACTGCATCAAGAACTATGGTGCGGACAGCTATCCCTGCGAGCAGGGCTTCGTACCGGAGAACGTATTCCTTGAGCGCTTGCCGGAGATCGCAAAGAACGCGATCGCTGATGCATGCACAGGATCCAATCCCCGCCAGCCCAGCCAGGAGGAGATGGAGAAACTGCTGAAGTGCTGCTATTACGACACAGAAGTGGATTTCTGATAAAGGAACGTTAAGAAGCGCCCTTGCATCGTCCGGCCGGCGCAGGGGCGCTTTTATCATGTATAACAAATCATCTTGTGAAAACAATCAGGAGTGGACTTATGTATAAGATTGTACGCAAAAAAGCGCTTAATCCCACTGTTACACAGATGGAGATCGAAGCTCCCCTGGTAGCAAAAAAGGCTATGCCGGGGCAGTTTATCATCCTGCGTGTTGATGAGGCCGGAGAGCGCATCCCGCTGACGGTTGCGGGAACCGATCCGGAAGAAGGTACCGTGAAGATCATCTTCCAGATAGTAGGTGCTACCACCAAGATGCTTGATCATAAAAAAGAAGGCGAGTTCATCCAGGACTTCGTCGGCCCCCTGGGCACAGCCACTCATACTGAGGGGATTAAAAACGTATGCATCGTCGGAGGCGGCGTCGGCTGCGCCATCGCTATGCCGGTAGCCCAGGAATTTCACCGTCTCGGCGCAAAGGTTACCAGCATTATAGGCTTCCGCAGCAAGGACCTGCTCATTCTCGAGGAAGAGTTCAGGGAATGCTCTGACGAGCTCATAGTAATGACCGATGACGGCAGCTACGCGCGGCACGGAAATGTGACCGTTCCGCTTAAGGAGATGCTGGAAACAGGAGAAAGGTTCGATGCCATTATCACCATCGGTCCGCTTATCATGATGAAGTTCGTGACTCTTACGGCAAAACCCTTTGGCGTGCCGGTCATTGCGTCGATGAACCCGATAATGATCGATGGAACCGGTATGTGCGGCGGCTGTCGTCTGACACTTAATCAGGATGGCAAAAAGGTAACAAAGTTTGCCTGCGTGGACGGCCCCGATTTCAATGCTTATGAGATCGACTTTGATGAGGCCATGAGCCGTGGACGCATGTACTTCGGTTATGAGCGCCATGCTTACGAAGAGGTGTGCAATCTCTTTAAGAATGCTTGAGGAGACGAAAGTAAGTCAGAGCGCAAAACTGTGTTTAGGAGGATAGAAGAATATGCCTGTGATTCCGAAAAAACATGAAATGCCGACCCAGGCTCCCAAGGTACGCGCTCGAAATTTCAGCGAGGTTGCCCTGGGATATACACAGGAGACAGCCATTGCCGAGGCAGGAAGGTGCCTGAACTGCAAGAACCGTCCGTGTGTGGAAGGATGTCCTGTAAATATACATATTCCGGAGTTCATCCAGAAAGTAAAAGAATGTGATTTTGAAGGCGCTTACCAGATCATAAACCAGACGTCATCACTGCCCGCCGTGTGCGGACGTGTGTGCCCCCAGGAGACCCAGTGCGAGAGCAAATGTACGCTTGGCCGCAAGTTCGAGCCTGTCGGCATCGGCCGTCTGGAACGTTTTGTGGCAGACTGGCACAATACATTTTCAACCGAAAAAGCCAGGGCTCCGCAGAGCAACGGCCATCGCGTAGCCGTGGTCGGGAGCGGTCCGAGCGGACTGACCTGCGCGGGCGACCTGGCCAAGAAAGGCTACAAGGTCAGCGTATTTGAAGCGCTGCATACCGCCGGCGGAGTGCTGGTATACGGCATCCCGGAGTTCCGTCTTCCCAAGTCAATAGTGGCTAAGGAAGTTGAGACATTAAAGGAGCTCGGCGTGGACGTGGAGCCCAATGTCGTCATCGGCAAGACCCTGACGATCGACGAGCTGTTCGAAGACGGTTATGAGGCCGTATTCGTTGGCTCAGGCGCTGGCCTGCCGAGATTTATGAATATTTCCGGTGAGAGCCTTAAGGGCGTTTACTCCGCCAATGAGTTCCTGACCCGTAGCAACCTTATGAAGGCTTACATGGATGACCCGAAAACTCCCATCATGAAAGGCGGAAACGTTGCAGTGGTCGGAGGCGGAAATGTAGCCATGGATGCGGCGCGTACCGCGCTGCGCCTTGGGGCGGAGCATGTATACATTGTATACCGCCGTTCGATGGAAGAGCTTCCCGCAAGACGCGAGGAAGTGGAACACGCTCAGGAAGAGGGAATCGATTTCCGCCTGCTGTGCAACCCTGTTGAGATCCTGGGCTATAAAAATCCTGACGATCCGCGTGATGAGAAGAACGGTTTTGTCACCGGAATCCGCTGCGTGAAGATGGAACTGGGTGAACCCGATGCGAGCGGACGCCGCCGTCCGGTAGTCATAAACGGCAGCGAATTTGATCTTGATGTTGATACGGTGGTCATGTCCATTGGTACTTCGCCGAATCCTCTTATCAAGAACACGACGAAAGGGCTGGAGGTCAACAGCCATGGTGGAATAATCGTGAATGAGGACGGACTTACTTCACGTGAAGGCGTTTATGCCGGCGGCGACGCGGTCACCGGAGCTGCTACGGTCATTTCGGCCATGGGTGCCGGTAAGGTGGCTGCGAAGGCCATTGATGAATACCTTGGCGGAAAATAAGAGAACAATTAACAATATAAAGAGGTGAAACTATGAGGCTGTTCCTGGCGCCTAACGGGTACACGGACAGACAGGTCGAACAGGCGGAGAGATGCTTTCACCGGCTCACTGCGTGCGGTCACACCTGTGCGGTGCCGCGGGTGGATAGCCTTCGCTTTTTTGACGGAGGGGGTGGTAATTCATTCGGCCCCGGAGAGTGCGATCTGATCGTTTCGCTTGGCGGCGATGGCTCTGTACTGAGGGCAGCGCAGCTTGCGCTGCAGTACGATAAGCCGCTACTTGGCATCAACAGCGGAAGGCTGGGCTGGCTGTGCGCAATGGGATTTGACGAGACAGATGAATTTGACAGCATATTTGCGGACTGCATGCTCTCACAAAGAAGTGTTCTGGCTTTTGAATACGAAGGTTATACCTTCTTCGCGGTCAATGACGTTGTAGTGGGCAAACTAAGCTTCGGGGGCGCCGTTGATCTGGGAGTGGCTGTCGGAAAAGAAAGACCATCGTATCTGAGGGGCGACGGCCTGATCGCGGCCACTCCGACCGGATCTACCGCATATAACCTGTCTGCAGGCGGACCGGTGCTGGATGCTAAGCTGAACGCGATAGCGCTCACGCCGATCTGCCCGCACGGATGCTTTGACCGGCCGGTAGTGGTGGATGATTCCAGGGTCGTGCTTGTGTCGGTACGTAATGATTCTGCGGGACTATACGCGGACGGACGGTACATCGGCGGCCTTGATGGCGCGCTGACGATACGAAAGGCGGCTAAGACGCTGGCACTGTACGTCAGAAAAGAACGCGATCCTCTGAATATGACTGAAATGGAGCGCCACGTATGAAGAACGAGAATCTTTCCAGGGCCACTCTGGGACGGCTGCCCGTCTACCTGCGCTATCTGCGCTCACAGGATGATGAGTATGTGTCTGCCGCCGAGATGGCGAGGGCGCTGAACCTGGGTGAGGTCATGGTGCGCAAGGACATCAGACGGGTTTGCAGCCAGGGCAGGCCCAAGATCGGCTATCCGAGGAGGGAGCTGGTCGATATCATTGAAAATATCCTCGGTATCCGGGAACCGGCAGGCGTTGTAGTGGCCGGAGCCGGAAAGCTTGGGAAGGCGCTGATGCTCTACCGCGGATTTAAAGACTTCGGCTTGAGCATAGTGGCGGGTTTTGACGCAGACCCCTCCAAGCTTAGTAAGCGCGAGGCATGCCCGGTTCTGCCTGTCGAAGAGATGGCCGGCTATTGCCGGGAAAACAGTGTGAAGGTAGGCGTGATAGCTGTACCGGAGCGTGCGGCCCAGTCGGTATGTGACAGCATGATCGAAGGCGGAATCACCACTATCTGGAATTTTGCGCCTTATACTCTGAAAATCCCCAAGGGCGTTTCCGTCCGAAACGAGAATCTGGTGCTGTCATTGGCACACCTGTGCCTTGGCGGCGGAAAGGGAAACGGATGCGAATGATCAAACCTGACCGGGTGATCGCCCTGAGGACTGACCGCACAATATTCCAGTATGCCGGGCGATGTACCAAGGTCTACCTGCATCGTGACTGCACACAGGTGCTGCGGGAGGCCGGGAACCTGGCCGCCGCACGAAAAGCGGCCGTAAGAACGCCCCAGCTTTTCGAGGTGAAGCGCATCGAAGGATGCTGGGCACTGACCACCGAATATGTACGCGGAGAAACGCTCGCGCAGCGAATGATATCGAGGGAAGGAGACCGTGCTGCCGTTCTGGCGGCGATGATTAAGGCCCAGCTTGAGGTGCAGGGCGCGGATGCATCTTTTTATCGCAGCCTGAAGGACGAGTTTCACAGCCGCATCATGCGGTCGATGCTGGGAGAAGACGTAAAAGTTTTCCTTATGGACCGCCTGACCGGGCTTGAGGGCGGCAGTACTCTGTGCCACATGGATATTTCTCCGGAAAATCTGATCCTGCCGGAAGGCGGCACACAGGGGATCGTTATTGTGGACTGGGAGTGTTCATGCCGCGGAAGCGCGGAAGCTGATGCAGCTGCCTCCTGGCTGTCCCTTGACCTGGAATACGGCCGGGAGACAGCGGAAGAGTATTTGCAGCTGTATTGCAGCGCAGGCAGCGCTCTTAGGAAAGATATAGTGCAATGGCTGCCTCTTGTGGCAGCTTACAGGCTGTCAGACAGCTCAAGGAGAGAGAGGGAGCTTCTTCTCGACGTAATCAGCGGGACATATAAGTACGGAGGCAGCTGTTCAATATGAAGATAAAGATTTGCATCGGGTCTGCCTGTCATATGCAGGGTTCGATGCAGGTGATAAGGCAGCTTCAGGAGCATATTGAAGCTGAAGGACTTATTGATGAGGTCGAGATGTCCGGCTGCATGTGCACCGGCAGGTGCCGCCGGGGCGTGTGCGTACATGTGGACTCAGAGACGTTTACCGTAACGCCTGACAGTGTGGATGAATTTATCCGTGATCAGATCGACAGGAGGATATCAAAATGACTATGGTGACTATCTGTGTAGGCTCTTCCTGCCACATTCATGGGTCGGAGGAGATCATAGACCGTCTGGATGCTGCAATACGAGCTAATAAAAAGGAGGATGAGATCATCCCCGTCGGCGGCTTCTGCTTCGAGAAATGCAACCGTCACGGAGTGACCGTACAGGTTGATGATGATGTATATACCGGGATCACCCCGGAAACTTTTGATACTTTCTTCAAAGAAAAAATACTGCCCAGAGCGTAAAGAAAGACAGATACAGAACTGTATTTGGAAGGAGGGTTAAGCCTCATGCCTAACTGCCTGACATTAAAGAAATCAAATTGCAAGAACTGTCATAAGTGTATACGGAACTGCCCCGTAAAATCCATACGTTTTTCAGCCGGTCAGGCTCATATCATTTCCGACGAATGCATTCTCTGCGGGCACTGTCTCGTTGTGTGTCCCCAAAATGCGAAACAGATCGTGAGTGAGCTTGAAAAGGTGCAGGTGATGCTGCGCAGCGGTGAGCCTGTTATCGCATCCATCGCCCCGTCCTTTGCGGCGAATTACCGTGGAGTGGGTATCGCCGGGGTACGTGAAGCGCTTCTGAAACTGGGATTTTCAGATGTGGAGGAGACTGCCATCGGGGCAACCATGGTTAAGCGTGAGTATGAGAGGATGCTCCTTGAGGAGGATCGGGACATAATCATTTCGTCATGCTGCCATACCGTAAACCTGCTGATCCGGAAGTACTTTCCAGAACAGCTTAAATATCTGGCGGATGTCCTCTCTCCGATGTTGGCGCACTGCTCGGATATCAAGCGCCGCCGGCCGGACGCGAAGACTGTGTTTATCGGCCCCTGTGTGGCTAAAAAGGACGAAGCCGAGGAATATGAAGGGATCGTTGACGCGGTGCTGACCTTCGAGGAGCTGACGCAGTGGCTGAAGCAGGAAAAAATTACTCTCGAAAACCATCCGGATGATAATGAGGAGACCCGCGCGCGTTTCTTCCCGACTACCGGCGGAGTTTTAAAGACCATGTCACTTGATGCGCCGGGATATAACTATCTGGCCATTGACGGAGTGGAAAACTGTGTCGGGGCCTTAAGGGACATCGCGCTGGGAGAGGTCCACAAGTGTTTCATAGAAATGTCGGCCTGCGCGGGAAGCTGCGTGAGAGGGCCGGTGATGGACGTGCATCGTGACAATCCTGTCAGCGACTATATGGCTATCGCGGATTATGCCGGGACCTGTGATTTCCCGGTAGAGCAGCCTGATGCTGCCGAAATGAGGCAGAGATATACTCCTGTTGACAACAAAGCGGTCATGCCGACGCAGGAGCAGATAGAAGATATTCTCAATCAGATGGGCAAACACCGCCCCGCGGACGAACTGAACTGCGGGACCTGCGGATATAATACCTGCCGCGATAAGGCCGTGGCTATATTCCAGGGGAAAGCGGAGATTTCCATGTGCCTGCCTTATCTTATGGAGAGGGCTGAGAGCTTCTCGGCGGATATCGTAAAGAATATTCCCAGCCCGCTGCTTGTGCTCAATGAGCGATTGGAGGTGCAGCAGGTAAACGTGGCCGCGCTGAGAATGCTCAAGCTTTATACGCCCTCGGATATTATGGGCGACCAGATAGACAGGGTGCTCGATCCAACCAGCTGCCTGCAGGTGCTTGAGACGGGAAGAGGCGTTTTCAACCAGCCGATGTATCTGGCGGAATACCACCGCTTCGTTAAGCAGACAGTGGTTCCTATCGAGCAGGGGAGGCTGTTGCTGTGCATACTTCACGATGTGACTGACGAGGAAGAAATCCGTCAGCGCAGGGAAGAGATCCAGCAGGAGACCGCCGAAGTTGCTGACAGGGTGGTGGCGAAGCAGATGCGTATCGTGCAGGAGATCGCCTCGCTGCTTGGTGAGACCGCTGCAGAGACCAAGGCCGCGCTGGCCAAGCTGAAGGAGTCGATCCGCGATGAATGACCTGTGTGCAGATATCAGCTATAAAAGCATAAATCATATAGATGAACAGCTTTGCGGCGACCATGTGGAGATCGTCACCCAGACAGACGGCTCGAAGGTGATCGTGCTGGCAGACGGGCTGGGCAGCGGCGTGAAGGCAAGCATACTTTCTACGCTGACCTCGAAGATCATCTCCACAATGTTTGCCGAGGGACTGTCCCTGGAGGAATGTGTTTCCACGATCGCTCAGGCTCTGCCGGTTTGTTCTGTGAGGGGCGTGGCATATTCCACGTTTACTATTCTCCATCTGGTACGCAATCAGTACGCTGAAATCATTCAGTACGACAACCCTCACGTGATCATGATCCGGAACGGGCATGTGAGCGATTATCAGAAGATGGAGATCAATATTGAAGGCAAGCGAATTTTTAATTCGAAGATTCGTCTCCAGGAAGGGGATGTATTTGTTGCCATGAGCGACGGCTGTCCCCATGCCGGCATCGGTATGGCATACAACTTCGGATGGAAGAGAGAAGATATCGCTGATTTTATGGCGGACATGTCCCTCGCCGGGCATACGGCCAAGGCCCTGTGCGCGCTGCTGATTGACGAGTGCGACAAGCTTTACGGGCACAGGCCCGGTGATGACGCCACTGCGTGTGTGGTGCGCATCAGGCAGCGTACGCCTATGAATATCCTGTTCGGTCCTCCCGCGAGCCGGAATGAGAGTGAGAGGATGATGAGCCTTTTCTTTTCCAGAGAGGGCAAGCATATCGTCTGCGGCGGAACCACCGCATCCATAGCTGCCAGATTCCTTGGCAGGAAAGTTGAGACAGATGTACGTCTGGACCGGACCTCCAAAGTGCCGCCGATATCCCGTATAGAAGGCGTTGACCTGGTAACGGAAGGTGTAGTGACCATGAACATGGTCCTGTCCATAGCGCGGGACTATCTTAAGGGCGAGGACAACTACGATGAATGGGGCTTTGGGCGCGACGGCGCATCCAAGATATGCCAGCTGCTGTTTGATGAGGGTACAGACATTAATTTCTTCGTGGGCAAGGCGATGAACCCGGCTCACCAGGGCGCTGATACGCCTATAAATTTCAATATAAAGATGAACATCGTGGAGGAACTATCAGAGTGCCTCCGGCGTATGGGAAAGCGGGTTAAGATCAGTTATTTCTGATATTCCCCAAATACATATAGAAAGGATGAAATACTTTGGCAGATACTCATTTTGATTATTCGCAGGTCGAGGCAATCCTGGAAAAATATCCGAAGAATGAAATTTCAACTATAGCGATCCTTCAGGATGTCCAGGAGAAATACAATTACCTGCCGCGGGAAATATTTCCGTATATCTCGGAGGCGATCGGTGTGAGCGAGGCAAAGCTCTACGGCGTAGCTACCTTTTATGAGAATTTTTCTCTTGAGCCCAAAGGAAAGTATGTAATACGCTGCTGCGACGGTACGGCATGTCATGTACGCGGATCTATGCCTATTCTGGAGAAACTGAGGAAGGAGCTTGGGCTGAGCGAAAGCAAAAAAACTACCGACGACCTTAATTTTACCGTGGAAACAGTCTCCTGCCTGGGCGCCTGCGGGCTGGCCCCTGTTATGACCGTGAACGGAGTTACGCACGGGGCCATGACACC
This sequence comes from uncultured Clostridia bacterium, assembly GCA_946623485.1. Lineage (GTDB taxonomy): Bacteria > Bacillota > Clostridia > Lachnospirales > Lachnospiraceae > Porcincola. The sequence continues at coordinate 8,285 of CAMORF010000007.1, read as the reverse complement.
GGATAAGGCGGCAGCGCTGCTTGAGGAAATAAAAGAAGAACTGGCTAAGGAGGCGCAGGAATGAAGAAATTAAGATCCAGGCAGGATTTGACCGACCTGCGCGAAGCATGCATAAAAGCTATTTCGAAGGAAAAGGTGAAGATACTGGTATGCGGGGGAACAGGCTGCGTGGCAGGAGGTTCGCTGGATATTTACGCGCGGCTTCAGGAATTGATGGAAGAACGAAACATTCCGGTGGAGGTGGAGCTGGCGGATGAACCTCACGGCGATGTGGTCGGTATAAAGAGGAGCGGCTGCCATGGATTTTGTGAGATGGGCCCGCTCGTGCGCATAGAGCCACAGGGATGGCTGTATACAAGGGTGAAGCTCGAGGACTGTGAGGAGATCGTGGACGTGACGATCGTCAAGGGAGAATGTATTGACCGTCTTGCTTACAGGCAGAACGGTGAGATATACCGCAGGCAGGACGAGATTCCTTTTTATGCGAAGCAGCACAGGGTGGTGCTGGAGCACTGCGGCCATATCAATGCCCTGTCTATCAGGGAATATCTGGCCGTGGACGGCTACAAGGCTCTGGAAAAAGCCCTCTTTGACATGACGCCGGGCGAGATCCTTGACGAAGTTGAGACCTCTAATCTGCGCGGAAGAGGAGGCGGAGGCTTTCCGACCGGACGAAAGTGGAAATCCTGTGCCAGACAGAAGGAAACACCCAGGTACATTGTATGCAACGGTGATGAGGGAGACCCCGGTGCCTTCATGGACCGCTCTATTATGGAGGGAGATCCGCACCGGCTTATAGAAGGCATGATCCTGGCAGGCATTGCTATCGGCTCATCCGATGGCTATATCTACGTAAGAGCGGAGTATCCGCTTGCTGTGGACCGCCTGCGCGAAGCTATAAGACAGGCAGAAGAGATCGGACTGCTTGGCGACGACATACTGGGTACCGGCTTCTCCTTCCATATGCATATCAACCGCGGAGCCGGCGCGTTTGTCTGCGGCGAAGGTTCCGCACTGACTGCTTCCATCGAGGGCAAGCGCGGAATGCCAAGGGTGAAGCCTCCCCGCACGGTGGAACACGGGCTGTTCGGCAAGCCTACAAACCTTAATAATGTAGAGACCTACGCCAATGTGCCGATGATAATCACTGAAGGCGCGCTCTGGTACAGGTCCATCGGACCGGAGAAAAGCCCTGGAACGAAGGCTTTCGCTCTGACAGGAAATATAAACAATACCGGCCTTATCGAAGTGCCCATGGGTACCACGCTCCGGGAAGTCATCTTCGACATAGGCGGTGGTATGCGCGGAGACGGACGGTTCAAAGCAGTGCAGATAGGCGGGCCTTCCGGCGGCTGCCTTACTGAGAATGAGCTGGATATTCCCCTCGACTTTGACAGCCTGAAAAAAGTCGGAGCCATGATCGGATCCGGCGGCCTGGTGGTTATGGACGACAGTACCTGTATGGTCGAGGTTGCAAGATTCTTCATGAACTTTACTCAGAACGAATCCTGCGGCAAGTGCGTGCCATGCCGTGAAGGTACAAAGCGGATGCTTGAGATACTGGAGCGTATCGTGGCCGGACAGGGAAAGGACGGTGATATCGAGCTTCTGGAAGAGCTGGCGGATACTATCTCGAACACAGCTCTGTGCGGCCTTGGAAAGACGGCTCCATCCCCGGTGCTTTCTACCATCCACAGCTTCCGTTCGGAATACGAGGCGCACATATATGAAAAGCGCTGTCCTGCAGGGGCCTGCGCGAAGCTGCGTCGGTTTGTGATCGACGAGGATAAGTGCAGAGGCTGCAGCAAGTGCGCCAGGAACTGTCCGGTAAATGCCATCACGGGCGTAGTTAAGAAGCCCTTCGTCATTGATCAGGATAAGTGCATCAAATGCGGCGCCTGCATTACAAATTGCGCGTTCGGCGCTATAAAGGAGGAGGCATGAGCATGCAAATGAAAAATATGATGACGGTGGACGGCGTGCCGGTGCTGATAGAGGGCGAGCGCAATCTGCTTGAGGTCATCAGCAAGGTAGGCACGATCATGCCTGTGTTCTGCTACCACAGCTACCTTTCCATCTATGGCGCATGCCGTATGTGCATGGTTGAGGACGGACGCGGACGGCTTATGGCAGCCTGCTCCACGCTTCCGGAAGAGGGAATGGTGATCCGTACCAATACCGGCCGCCTGCGCCGATACCGCAAGAATATCCTGGAGCTGCTGCTTGCGGAGCATTGCCGGGACTGCACCACCTGCGCTCATTCCGGAAACTGTAAGCTCCAGACTCTTGCGAACCAGTTCGGCATTCACGATATCCGCTTTCCGAAAAACCGGGAGAATATGCCCCAGGACGCATCTTCACCGTGCATCATAAAGGAACCGGGAAAGTGCATACTCTGCGGTGACTGTGTAAGAGAGTGCAATGAGGTCCAGAAGGTAGGCGCAATAGATTTTGCCCTGCGCGGAAGCAACACCGTTATCTCGACGGCTTTCGGAGTGCCGCTGGCCAAGTCGCCCTGCGTAGGCTGCGGACAGTGCGCGGTAGCCTGTCCTACCGGCGCGATAATCGTGCGCGATGACACCGCGGATGTCTGGGATATGCTTGACGATCCGGAAACTTTCGTGACCTGCGAGATAGCTCCTGCAGTCCGCGTGGGAATCGGAGAACAGCTTGGCCTCAATGAGGGCGATAACGCGATGGGGTTGATCGTTGCCGCACTGCACAGGATGGGCTTTGATGAGGTGTTCGACACTTCGACGGGAGCGGATCTGACAGTCATTGAGGAGGCGAACGAGTTCACGAAGCGTCTGGAGCAGGGTGGTAAGGTGCCGCTGTTCACATCCTGCTGCCCGGCATGGGTGCAGTATGTTGAAAAGAAGTATCCGCAGTTCCTCCCGAATGTGTCTACCTGCCGCAGCCCTATGAGCATGTTTTCGGCTGTTATAAAGGCATATTACAGAGAAAACCTCCCGGAAGGAAAAAAGCGGCACTGTCATCTGGCGCTGATGCCCTGTACGGCAAAGAAATTCGAGGCCGGACGGGATGAGTTCAAGACACAGTACGGGCAGGGCACCGACAAGGTCATCACGACGCAGGAACTTATAAAGATGATTCGGGAATCCGGGATCGTGTTTAATGAGCTGCAGCCGGAGAGCGTGGACATACCGTTCGGGACCATGTCGGGCGCCGGAATTATCTTCGGCGTTACCGGAGGCGTGACTGAAGCGGTGCTTCGAAAGATAGCTTCGGACAACAACCGCACTACACTGGCACAGATCAGCTACACCGGAGTACGCGGTATGGATTCCGTTAAAGAGGCTGTAATACCGTACAAAGACAGGGAGCTTAAGATCGCGGTCGTCAGCGGTCTGGGAAATGCGGCGAAGCTGCTCGAGAGACTTCAGTTAGGTGAGGCTTCATATGATCTTGTGGAGGTCATGGCCTGTCCCGGCGGATGTGTCAGCGGCGCGGGTCAGCCTTACATCTCGCAGCGCCACCGTGTAAAGAGGGGCGAGGGACTGTACAGGACAGACAGTATCAGCGCCATTAAGCGCAGCCAGGATAACCCGTTGATGAAGGAGCTTTACAGCGGCCTGCTTAAAGGGCGGCAGCATGAGCTGCTGCATGTTGAGTATCAGAATCAATGAACATTTAAGCAGCAATAAACCTTGAAAGGGTGAAGGACAAATATGCCAGAGAAGAATAATGAAATGATCGGAACAGAGCAGCTTGAAGCGAAGCTTGCGGCCATGCGCGCCGCTCAGCGTGAGTTCGGAAAGTATTCACAGGAACAAGTAGATAAGATCTTCCAGGCCGCGGCAATGGCGGCAAACAAGGCAAGGATCCCCTTGGCGAGAATGGCCGTGGAAGAGACAGGAATGGGCGTGATGGAGGACAAGGTCATCAAGAACCACTACGCCGCGGAATATATTTATAATGCCTATCGTCGCACAAAGACCTGCGGTGTGATCGAAGAGGATACGGCTTTCGGCATAAAGAAGGTGGCTGAGCCGATAGGGCTGGTGGCCGCTGTAATTCCAACCACAAACCCGACATCCACGGCGATCTTCAAGACGCTGATCTGTCTGAAGACCAGAAACGCGATTATTATCAGTCCCCATCCAAGGGCAAAGAAAAGCACCATCGCGGCGGCACAGATCGTTTATGAGGCAGCTGTCGCAGCTGGCGCGCCTAAGGACATAATCGGCTGGATAGAAGAACCGTCACTGGAACTCACCAATATGGTTATGAAGGAAGCCGACATTATTCTTGCCACCGGCGGACCCGGTATGGTGCGGGCTGCCTATTCCTCCGGTAAGCCCGCCCTGGGCGTCGGCGCGGGAAACGTCCCCGTAATCATTGACAGCAGTGCCGATATAAAACTTGCCGTAAACTCTATCATTCACTCCAAGACCTTCGACAACGGCATGATCTGCGCTTCGGAGCAGTCAGTCACGGTGCTTGAGGACATTTATGATGAAGTGAGAGATGAATTTGAACGCCGCGGTTGCTATTTCCTGAAGGGAGAGGAGATAGAAAAGGTCGGCAGCACGGTCATCATCAACGGCGGCGTCAACGCAAAGATCGTCGGACAGAGCGCGTATACCATTGCGAAATTAGCGGGAGTGAAGGTACCGGAGAAGACCAAAATCCTGATAGGCGAGGTAAAGAGTACCGATATTTCAGAACCCTTCGCTCATGAGAAGCTCAGTCCTGTGCTGGCAATGTACAAGGCTGCGGATTTCGAGGATGCGCTGCAAAAGTCAGAGCAGCTTCTGATGGACGGCGGTCCGGGACATACGGCATCTCTTTTCATCGACACATCCGAGAAGGAAAAGATGGCGGAGCACGCTCACCGCATGCATGCGTGCCGTATCGTTATCAATACGCCCTCCAGCCACGGCGGCATAGGAGATCTTTACAACTTTAAGCTGACTCCTTCGCTGACTTTGGGGTGCGGCAGCTGGGGAGGCAACAGCGTGTCCCATAACGTTGGCGCTTTTGATCTTCTGAACATTAAGACAGTGGCTGAAAGGAGAGAGAACATGCTTTGGCTGCGGCTGCCTGAAAAGGTATATTTCAAGCGTGGATGTATGAGTGTGGCTCTGGATGAGCTGGGCACGGTAATGCACAAGCGCAAGGCTTTCATCGTCACCGACCAGTTCCTGTATCACAACGGATATGTCAGGCCCATCGAGGACAAGCTGAATGAGATGAATATTCAGTACAGCTGCTTCTGGGATGTAGCCCCGGACCCGACGCTTCAGTGTGCGCTGGAGGGCGTGAAGCAGATACGCTCTTTCGAGCCGGATGTGATCATTGCTCTTGGCGGCGGGTCAGCAATGGATGCGGCAAAGATCATGTGGGTGCTTTACGAGCATCCGGATGCATCCTTTGAGGATATGGCAATGGACTTCATGGATATCAGAAAGAGAGTCTATACCTATCCGGAAATGGGCAAAAAAGCATACTTTGTTGCGATCCCGACTTCCTCGGGTACAGGAAGCGAAGTGACGCCTTTCGCTATCATCACAGACGCTGAGACCGGTACCAAATGGCCGCTTGCCGACTATGAGCTGATGCCCGACATGGCTATCGTGGATGTGGACAACATGATGAACCAGCCTAAGGGACTGACCAGCGCTTCGGGTATTGACGTAATGACTCACGCTCTTGAAGCATACGTCTCTGTGATGGCGTCCGACATGACCGACGGCATCGCGCTCAAGGCTACCAAACTGGTATTTGACAATCTGCCGGAAGCCTATGAGCTCGGCGCGAAAGCACCCAGAGCAAGAGAGCATATGGCTATGGCCTCAACGCTCGCAGGCGAGGCATTCGCGAATGCGTTCCTTGGACTGAACCATTCAATGGCCCACAAGCTCGGCGCGTATCATCATATCCCGCACGGCGTTGCAAACGCGCTGATTCTGACTTATGTTATGCGCTACAATGCCAGCGAGACTCCGACGAAGATGGGCACTTTCCCGCAGTACGAGTATCCGCACACTCTGCAGCGTTACTGTGACGTTGCCCGCTACAACGGACTTTCCGGCAAGGATGACAAAAAGACCTTTGACTTGCTTATCGACAAGGTCGAGGAACTTAAAAAGACGATCGGCATTCCGGCGTCGATAAGGGACTTCGGCGTGAAGGAGGAGGATTTCCTCGCTACGCTGGACGAGATGACGGAGAACGCTTTCAATGATCAGTGCACCGGAGCTAATCCGCGCTATCCGCTGATGAGCGAGATAAAACAGCTTTACCTGCTGGCATACTACGGAAAACCCACCAAAGAAGCAGAAAAGATCTGATGGCCGGGGATGATCTGACAGATTTAGAACATCTGACGGGTTAGGAACCATAGATGATAAAGGAGCATTTGATATGTCTGAAAGAATCATTATTGAACAGACCGCATACAAGACGGTCTACAGGGAAGGCAGCCGCATCGTCAAGGAATTCACTGCTTCCCATCCGATGTCGTTGGTGCTGAATGAGGCTTATATCCACGCATGCGTGGAGGACGCGGGCGTACCAGTGCCGAAGCTGCTTGGAGTGATGCTGTCTGAAAACGGCGGATGGAGCATAGCCATGGAGTATGTCTCCGGTAAGACACTCTCGGAGCTGATGGATGAAAATCCGGACAATGCCGATGAATACCTTGAAAAGCTGGTGAATATCCAGCTCGATACAGGCAGATACCGCGTGCCGCATCTGCGCAATACGCGCCAGAAGATGATCGACGCGATACAGACACTCACCGAGATCGATGCCAGCACCCGTTATGAGCTGCTGCAGAGGGTACACAGCATGGCTCCTCACACAAAGCTGTGCCACGGTGATCTGGTGCCCTCGAACATCGTAATTCATGAGGACGGAAGCTGGTGCATCCTCGACTGGGCCCACGCAAGTTCCGGTAACGCCGGCGCTGACGCCGCCATAACCTATCTGCACTATTCACTTGAGCGCCCGGAGCTGGCGGACAAGTATCTGCATCTTTTCTGCAAAAAGGCCGATATGGCTATCCAGTATGTGCAGACCTGGATGCCCGTGGTCGCTGCCCAGCAGCTGACTAAACACAAAGAATCCGAGCGGGAGCTGCTGGAGAAGTGGATCAGCGTAGCTGAGTACCAATAATGTATATGAGTCCGCGGCTTTGCTTATGCAAAGCCGCGATACCGTGGTCTGCCATGCAATGCGGGCTAACTGAAGAGAATGGACTTATCTGTGCGCCAGGCACGATAAGGAATATACAGACAACATATTTAAAGGAGAAAACGACAATGAGAAAACTGCTTGGAATGCTGCTTGGATGCGCTATGCTTGCAACTGTAAGCACTGCAGCGCTGGCGGAAGAGGCTTCTGTGAAGAACGGCGAGCTTCTGGACGCTGCCCAGGTCATGGTGAAGGCTTCCATGAACAAGGCAGAAGAGATCGATGTTCCCATGGTGATCACGGTTATGGATATGGACGGCAATGTTGTCCTGTTCCATAGAATGGAAGGTTCTCTGCTGGCCAGCATGGAAATTTCACAGAACAAGGCTTACACCGCTGTTTCTCTGAAGATGCCCAGCGCAGACGTAAAGGATCTTGCAGTTGAAGGCGCTGAACTGCAGGGTGTTGCAGTGCAGCACGCAGGCCGTATCGTTGAATTCGGCGGCGGCTTCCCGATCATCGATCCCGACGGTGTGCAGATCGGTGGCATCGGCGTATCAGGCGGCAGCGTAGCAGAGGATTCTTCTGTAGCACAGGCCGGACTTGATGCTTATGAAGCTCAGGAAGATCCTGAACTGACTGCTTCAGGCGGAGAACTGCTCGACAAGGCTATGCTTATGGTGCAGGCTGCTCAGGAGAAGGCTGTTGAGATCAATGTCCCGATGGTTATCAGCGTTGTCGATATGGGCGGAAATCTTGTACTTCTTCACAGGATGGAGAACTCTCTGCTCGCCAGCCTCGAGATCGCTCCCAACAAGGCTTTCACCGCTGTTTCCCTTAAAATGCCCAGCGCTGACGTTAAGGATCTTGCCATCGAAGGCGCGGAGCTACAGGGAATCGCTGTGCAGCATGCGGGCCGTATCGTTGAATTCGGCGGCGGCATACCCATCTACAATGGGGAAGGCGTACAGATCGGCGGCATCGGTGTATCCGGCGGAAGCGTAGCGGAAGATACTTCTGTTGCGGAAGCAGGCCTTGCGGCTCTTGAGTAATTATCGTAAACGAATTATGCTATACTCGATAACGAAATAGATTTCCAATTGAACAGTCGATCGTTCCGCTACTAT
>CAMORF010000006.1 GCA_946623485.1 uncultured Clostridia bacterium | reverse complement strand
CCTCAATGCTCCGGATCGACAAGGACGAGGACGGCGATCATCCTGTTGTCGGGCAGTTCCAGCAGCAGACGATGACTCCGCACGCGGATCTGCTGCGGATGTTTGCGGGATTGTTTGCCGGAGAAACGGGACTGACGCTCGATGACCTGGGATTTCCGAGCCAGAACCCTTCCAGCGCGGAGGCGATCAAGGCAAGTCATGAGTCGATGCGGCTGACTGCAAGGAAAGCACAGAAAACGCTGGGAGTCGGTCTGCTGAATGCCGGATATCTGGCGGCCTGTGTTCGTGATGATTATTCGTACCTGCGGAATCAGATCAGCGAAACAACGCTGCGCTGGGATCCGCTGTTCGAGCCGGATGCGGCGATGCTGACGAGCCTCGGAGACGGCGTGATCAAGATCAATCAGGCGATTCCAGGGTACATTACAGAGGACAAGATGAGAGATCTGACGGGTATCTGATATGACATTCAAGGAATTGCGAAAAAAGACAATCGCGGAGGGCAGAGAGGCAGCGAAGAAGGCAGAGAAGCAGCTTCAGGAATTGTATCCAAACGGCCAGATCTCTGAGGATGAAGTTAGAGCTGTGTTGTCGCCGATCCTGCGGAAGCTGCATGATGATGTCAATCAGATGTCAGCGGAGACGATCAATCAGATGAACAAGGATGCCAGTATCGGTCTTAAAGCGCTTAAGCCGGAATATGACATAGCCCGCGAGAATGAAATGGTCACGGAGATCTCGCGTAGGAGCTTTGAAGATGGGTTTACTTGGTGATTTTATTAAAAACGAAATAATCACGGATGCGTTAAAAAACTCTGATGATAGTCTCAAAGCAAATGCCAGCTCCGCAGAGAACGCAGGCCTTGAAGTAAGAGTCAGTCGGTCGTATGATGGGATTGGACTTTCCGGTGGCAGGGAATGCGAGTGGTGCAAGGGGCGTGAGTGCAGCGATGTGACACTTGCGGAGGCGTACCGGATCGGAGCTTTCCAGAGACATCCGGGGTGTGGGTGCGAGATTGAGTATACATCTGCAAAAGGTGTTACGACTGTTCAGACAAGATCCGGCGGCAAGGACAGCTGGGTGCGTCGGTTCGATCTGGAACGCAGGAAGGAGTATAACACTCTCAAGGATCCAGTGACACCAGGAGAACGGATCATTGCTGCAGCAGTTCAACAGCAGTTGAAGGTTCTAAACAGCAGCACATTAGTTGATGCGATAGTCGATAATCATGAAGCGTTGGGGAATATCAGCCCAGTAGAAATGAAAACCATGCTGGAAATTGCAGGTTATGATATTCAACCACTTGGAAATCAAAGCCGTTTTGCGCAAAAACAATTTGAGGACGAGGGCGGTTATAGAGTCTCTTTTAGAAATGGTCATTTGCGATATCATCCTGAAGGTGGACTGCATAAGATAGCATATTGGACAGTAAGTAGTGGAACAAGGGGGAAACATCAATATGACATGGATGGATTTGAAGTCTATTTCGATTGACGATTTACGGCGTCTACGAAATGAATTTGAGGCTTTCCTTGAAGATATATTCCCAGCAATCAAAATCGATATTGATGGGAATGCAAAAAAATGTTTCCAGCTGGATAATGGAGACTTAATATATCCAGCTTTTATGTTTGGTGGGAAGAACAATACTTTTCATTGTCTCGTAATTGAGTACGCTGGGGACGCTGATGAATTGATACGCTCCGAAGAAGAGGAAGGCGCCCAGTTCTTCCCGGAAGATTATGAATCCAAAGAAGCAATGTTCGAGGCAATGCTCAAAGAAATCGAGGGCTGATCGTGGTAAAGGGCAGGATGCCGGGCGTTCGTGGGTGGCGTATTGCTACCGCAGCGCACCACCTATGCGTTGCACCTTCCGCTGCCAAAGATGCGGCGGCAGCGGCTTGGCTCAGGATCGTCTCGAAGAGATATTCCCTGAATTAACCCGGTATGGGCGATCACCCTCCTTGATGCTTGCGGCAAGAACCGATCCAACATTGTTACATTCAGGCAGAGCCTGTGCAAGATTACCAATAGCGGTTTGTATCGGTGTTACCTTACTTATAGCTTCAAGTCTGCAGGATTTCATAAGTGAATTGTTCAATTGTGTTATCGCCCCGGCTTTTTGTCCGGGGCTTCTGTATGTCGCCATACAGTTCAGCATATATCTTCATCCTGCCCGGAGATATTGTAACAAAGAAAGCAGCGTAAGGAAATCGAGGATTGATCATGGAAAAAGGTAAAGATGTGAAAAATGACCTTCAGCACATCCTTGATAATATTGCTGAGGATATTCGAACAAACGGAGTAAACGCCTTATATTCTGAAAAGCAGTTTATCAACAAAGGGAAGATAGTTGTTGAAATCGATGAAGATATGATTCCATCAATCAGATACGAGAGACATGTCTGTTTACCAGGCAGTGATTGAGTTTTCATTTCTAGATAATAAATAATAAAACCATACGATACAGGCCGCCCTTCAGGGGCGGTTTTCTTATACACGGAAAAGAGGTGGTGCCCTTGAGGGTAATGATACAACTGAAGACTGACACAGGAGGATGATTATATGGATACCAGACAGGGAAGACAATCCCCGACGGTATCCGTAATTTTGCCTTACAAAGACACAAAAGGACCGGAGGCGATTGCGCTGTACAACGCCACGGAAAAGACGGCTCTGGAATGGCAGGAATCGCTCTCCTACGACATCATGGCGGTGAATGAAGAAGGCTACTGGATCCATCAAAAGTTCGGTTATTCGCTCCCGCGAAGGAATGGGAAAAGCGAAGATGTGATAATCCGCTGCCTATGGGGGCTGAAGAACAGCGAGAGGATCCTGTATACCGCGCACAGGGCGTCTACTGCTCATGCGGTTTGGGAACGCCTCGGGCGCCTGTGCGAAAAAGCGGACATCACGGTGGAATCCTCATTCCGGGCGTTCGGCAAGGAACACTTGTACTGTGAAAACGATGGCGTAATCGAGTTCCGGACACGGACCTCTACCGGCGGCCTTGGCGAGGGGTATGACCTTCTGATCATCGACGAGGCACAGGAGTATACGCCGGAGCAGGAGACGGCGCTGAAGTATGTTGTGTCCGATTCGGAGAACCCACAGACGATCATGCTCGGCACGCCACCGACGGCGATCAGCGCCGGGACCGTCTTCCCGAAGTTCCGGAACAAAGTGCTGCAGGGCGGTGCTTTTGAATCCGGCTGGGCGGAATGGTCCGTACCGGAGATGTCGGATCCGCATGATGTGGAGCTGTGGTATGAGACGAATCCCTCGCTTGGGACGGTGCTTAAAGAGCGCACGATACGGTCAGAGATCGGTGACGATGATGTGGATTTCAACATCCAGCGGCTCGGTCTGTGGATCAAGTACAACCAGAAAAGCGCCATATCCAAGAACGAATGGCTGGCGCTTCAGGTAAAGGATCTGCCGAAGCTGAAAGGCGAACTGTTCGCCGGCGTGAAGTTTGGGCATGATGGGGAAAATGTGTCGTTGTCCATTGCGGTCCGCACAAAGGATGACAAGATCTTCCTGGAAGCATACGCCTGCCGGCCGATCAGCGCCGGAGTAGCATGGATCCTTGATTTTGTGGACAAGGCAAGGGTCAAAAAGATTGCGGTGGACGGAAAAAACGGCATCGGGATTCTTCAGGATGCGTTGAAGCAGGCAAAACTGAAAAAACCTGTGGTTCCGACGGTTCAGGAAATCATCAAGGCAAATGCCATGTTCGAGCTGGCGCTGTCGCAAGCAACGGTCCTTCACATGCAGCAGTCTGCGGCGGAGCAGGTGATCACGAACTGCGAGAAACGCGCGATCGGATCCGGAGGAGGGTTCGGGTATCGATCCAGCGTTGAAGGTGCAGATATATCCATCCTTGACAGTATGATCCTCGCACATTGGCTATGCGCAGAGAGTAAGGCAAAGAAAAAACAAAGAATTGCGTACTAAGAGCATCGGAATGCCGGTGCTTTTTTAGTGCCACAAATTACGGATACCACCCGGAAAGTGGGGAAGGGAGAAACTAATGGCTGAATTTACAGTTATCGAAACACAGGAACAACTCGACAAGGTAATCGGTGATCGTATCCGAAGAGCAGAGGAAAAGGCTGCTGAAAAGTATCAGGACTATGACGCAATCAAGACACAGAACGAGGATCTGGCAAAACAGATTGCCCAGTTGACGGAACAGATCACCAAACAAACAGAAACCATCGACGGAAATAAAACCGTTGTTGATGATTTAACAGCGAAAGTGCAGGCATACGAGACCGCCTCGGTAAAAACGAAGATTGCGCTTGAGCTGGGGCTGCCCTACCAGATGGCTGATCGTCTGGCCGGAGGGGATGAAGAGTCTATCCGGAAAGATGCGGAGGCCATGGTTGCGCTTATCGGCAGCAAAAAAACGGTCGCGCCAATCGGATCAGGCGAACCGACGGTTCTGAACAATGATCCGGTAGCGGCTGCATACAAACAGATGGCAAAAAGTATTTAAGTATTAAAGGGAGGTAGAATATGCCTAATTATGTGTCTAAGGCCGGACAGATGTTTCCGGCACCGCTTGTATCCGAAATGTTTGCAAAAGTGCAGGGCAGATCTTCGATTGCGAAACTCTCTGCGCAGTCTCCGATTCCGTTCAACGGTATCACAGAATTCGTGTTTACCATGGATGGGAAAGCGCAGATCGTCGGTGAGTCCGACAAGAAAGAGCAGAACGAAGCTGATCACACTCCGGTCGTTATCCGTCCGGTCAAATTCATGTATCAGCATCGTGTGTCTGATGAGTTCACGAGAGCCAGCGAGGAAGGAAAGATCCCGTATCTGCGTGCCTTTGCGGATGGATTTGCCAAGAAGATCGCTGAGGGCGTAGACATTGCCGGATTCCATGGCCTGAACCCGAAAACAATGCTTCCCGCGACACAGATCGCTGGCAAAAACTTCGACGATGTTGTCACCGGTAATGTTTCTACCTATGCTGCTGCAACCATCGACGATGTGATTGACGCAGCCATTCAGGCTGTTGTTGCAGACGGCGGCGTGGTCAACGGCATTGCGCTGTCTCCGACAGCGGGATCAGATCTGGCAAAGATCAAAGTCAATGGAGTCGTCCAGTATCCGGAATATCGCTTCGGCCAGAATCCGGATGCTTTTTATGGGATGAAATCTGATGTCAATCCGACGATTTCCATGAAGGCAGAGTCTGCGGAGCACACGGACCATGTTATCCTTGGTGATTTCCAGAATGCATTCAAGTGGGGCTATGCCGCAAATGTGCCGCTGGAAGTCATCGAGTATGGCGATCCGGATCAGACAGGCCGCGATCTGAAGGCATACAACGAAGTATGTCTCCGTTCTGAAGCGTATGTCGGTTGGGGCATTCTCGATGCGGACAGCTTCGCGCGGATCCAGGCGTAAGGATATGCAGTACCGGAATAAGAAAACCGGTACCGTGATCAATGTCAATGCTGAAATGGGCGGCAACTGGGAGCGGATCGCCCCAGCTGCCCATAAAGTGGAGACAAAGAAGACGGAGCCGGTAAAGAAGAGAGGTTCAGTGAAAAAATGAGAGCATTTGCGACGCTGGAAGATGTAATTGCGCTGACCGGCAAGGCATATACGAGCGCAGAACAGGAACGGATCGAAGCGCTGCTGCCGCTCGTGTCTGATGCATTGCGATATGAAGCCGTCAAGGTAAATAAAAGCATAGATGCCATGGCGGATGCGAGCGAAGCGTATGGAAGCGTTGTGAAGATGGTCACTGTAGATGTGGTAGGACGCGTTCTACGGCAGTCGATGGATGGTGAACCTATGACGCAGGAATCGCAGAGCGCGATCGGGTATTCCTGGTCAGGCACTTATGCGATCCCTGGCGGAGGTATTGCCGGGGCGATCATGCGCAACGATCTGAAACGGCTGGGGCTGAAGCGGCAGCGCTACGGTGTGATTGATCTCCTGGGGGACAGCTATTAGGGGAGGTGTTGATATGTTGCTGAAAATGTGGCAGCAAAGCATTATCCGGATCCGGCCGGGCACGAAAACAGAAAGAGGATCAACGGTTCCTGATTGGGAGAACGCAGCTGAATTAGAGATCAGTGAATGCCTGGTGCATCCGGGGAACACGATGCTGTCGCAGGACGGCCGTGTCATGGGCATTGAAGATGGTCTGACGGTCTGTGCACCGTTAGAATCAGATATCAAGGCCGGAGACCGGATCCGGTACGGAGATGATGTCTATACCATCATGGGCGATCCGCTGATCTGGAAGAATGTGAAGAAGCTCGATCACATGCAGCTGAATCTTCAGAGGTGGCGCGGATGAGTGGAAAGATTGATATCAAATTCAAGCCGGAAGGTTTTGCGGCCTGTCTGAAAGGCCTGAGCGGCACGGTTCAGTCTGAGGCCGAGAAAATCGCAGCGCGGGCATCAGCGCAACTGACCAGAGGCAGCGGATTCCATGTGGAGATGGCGAACAAGGCCAAATTCAAGGATTCTTCCTTTGGAGTGACAAGGCCGGTAGCAACGGTTGTGGCAAACGATAAGGAATCCTCGATCGAGGAGGCCAGGAAGAAGATATTGAGCAAGGCGGTGGGCGGATGATCATACAAAAATCAATCGATATTGAGGATGAAATCAGGATCGCCCTGACAGAGTACCAAACAGTGTATTGCCGCCCACTGCCTGCCGAATATGCTTTGCCGCACATATTGATTACCATGGTGGGCGGCTCTGAGTCGCAGACGATCGACACTTTTTCTGTCGTCCTGGATTCCAGGGCGGAAACGGAAGCTGCTGCGATCGAGTATCTGAATCGGGCAGTGGCCATTTTGAAGCAGGTCGCCAAAGAACAAACGACGGCGATTCGCTATGTAACTGTTAATTCTTCCGGCTCATGGGGAGAAGATCCCGTGCGGCCGGATCTGGCAATGTGCAGCGCCAGGCTGGAAGTCGTGGCGCATCAGATAAAAGCGGAGGTATAAAAATGGATGTAAAACTTGGACTTGGACTTTCGACCGGGATGTTTTATCACGCGCCGGCCGGAACAGCGCTGCCGGAGTCTCCGGCGGATGCTCTGGATGCGGCCTGGGTGCATATTGGTGATGTATCCGATGCCGGCATCACGCTTGCATTCAATAAGAGCACCACGAATCTTAGGAACTGGGCAAATGCTGTGAAGCGTGTCATCATGACCGAACACTCTGAGACGGTCCAGTCTCCGATTATGGACACGCTGCCGGAAGTGTTCAAGGCGGTTGTAGGCGAAGGCAATGTTGAGATCACGGCAGCAAGCGCAGCGCATGGTGAAATCACAAAGGTCAATCTTTCGGATGGTACCCTTCCGCCTGAAGAGGCGTTCCTCTGGATCATGAAGGACGGCGACGCCATGATCGCGATCGGATGTACACGCGGGCAGGTGTCTGCGGTTGACAATGTTTCCTTTGCCCCGGGCGCGGCCATCAACTGGACACCGACCATCACTGCCATGGGTGACGATGGCTTCCAGCTGATCATGGACGACGGGCAGAAGAAAACAAACCCTTGAGCGCTCCTTTGGAATCGCCGGGAACGGAGGAGCAGGAAGCAAATCCGGTAGAAGAGGAAACTGAGCAAACAGGAGAGGAACCATGAAGGAATTTACTATTACGCCTTTTGAAGCAGAAACGATCAGAATCAATATCGGGGACGAATCATTTCAAATTCCGCTGATGAGTAGCCTGTCGTTGGAAGAGGCTGTCCAGGTCGAGACCAGCGCAGGCACGATATCTGTATTGTCAAAGTACATCCCGGAAAAGATTATGAACCAGCTGAAAATTGCAGAGTTCAACGAAATGGTCAGTATCTGGCGAAAGGCTTCAGAAAAGGCGGCGAAGAAGTCCGCGGGGGAATCGTAAGCCTCGCCAAAGCTGTTACAGAGTTTCGCGGGGCTATTGAATATGATCTGATCACGCAGACAGGTCACGAATTAAACGACATCGGGCGCACCCTTTCATGGGGTGCGCTCGACGCTTTTCTGCATCATGTCGGGCCAGAATCCGCTCTATTCAGGGAGCTTAATCCGGAGTATGCGGAATGGACAAACCAATCAAAAACGAATGCGATTCTGGCAGACATCTTTGATGTTCTGGCCATGATCAATGCAAACCTGGTTTCGCTTGGGAACGGCAGGCCGGCACGGAAGCCAAAGCCATATCCGCGTCCGGGGAAGAAGAGCAAAGATGAAGAGAGGCATTTCGGATCCGGCGCGTTACCGGTTGACGAACTGCATCAATGGATAGAAAAGAAGAGGGACGAATATGCCCGAAGTAGCACAGGCCACAATTACCGTAACTCCGGTACTTGAAGGCGCACAGCAATCTTTAACTGAACAAATGACAGGTGCAGTCACACCGGCTGGAGCTGCTGCCGGAGCTGCTGCTGGAACAGTTGCAGGGCAGAGTTTTGGGCAGACATTAGGCAAGGGCATGAGCAGCGCGGGGTCAACCCTTTCCAAAACAGTTACTGCGCCAATTATGGGAATTGGAGCCGCCGCGGTTGCATCATGGAAAAGTGTGGACGCTGGCCTCGATACTATCGTACAGAAAACTGGCGCATCCGGCGACGCTCTGGATGAGATGCACGGTATTCTTGAAAACATTGCCACAAGCATTCCAACTGACTTCGAAACAGCGGGCGCAGCGATTGGCGAAGTCAATACCAGATTTGGCATCACCGGATCAGAACTGGAAACACTATCCGGGCAGTTCGTAAAATTTGCTGCATTGAATGGGCAGGATGTGTCTAATTCTGTTGATTCAGTCTCAAAAATGCTTGCAAGTTTTGGCTTAGAAGCTGGTGATGCGGGGAAAATGCTGGATGCGCTGAATGTGATCGGTCAGCAGACCGGTGTTGACGTTGGTGCGTTGTCGGACACGGTTGCCGCAAATGCAAAGCAGTTTCAGGAAATGGGGCTTACCGCCGAAGAGGCAGCAGCATTCATAGGGCAAGCATCCATGGCGGGTCTGGATTCGTCAGCCGCAATGATGGGCCTTAAAACTGCTATGAAAAACGCCACAGAAGAAGGCATGACACTGGATGAAGCGATAGCCGGCTTTGAAGAGACTATGAACAGCAATGTCTCTGAAACAGACAAGCTGGCTGCTGCGTATGAATTGTTCGGGACACGTGCAGGTGGTGCCATTGAAAACGCAGTTTCAAACGGCACATTGAATCTATCAGATTTTTCATCGTCCCTTGGGGATTTTGAAGGCTCCGTCAGCTCTACGTTTGAAGGCACATTGGACCCCATGGATGAATTTCAGACCACACTCAACGAATTAAAGCTTCTTGGAGCAGACATCGTTGATGCAGCCGGGCCCGCTCTGACGGATATATTAGGCGGAATTGGTGACGCTGTTCAAAAAGCCTCAGAAGCATGGAACGGATTGTCGCCAGAAATGCAGGACACCATTATAAAAGTTGCTGGAATTGCCGCAGTGGCAGGTCCGTTGCTATTAATTGGCGGAAAAGTGATTGGTGGTATATCTTCTATTGCCGGCGGTCTTGGCGGACTGGTTGGACACATATCAGGGCTTGGAGGTGCAGCATCTACCGCTGCCGGTCCTGTTGCAACTGCCGGAGCTTCTTTTGGTTCGATGGCGGGACAGGCTTTGCAGCTGATCGCAATGGCCGGCGCTCTGTGGATCACGGCGGAAGCCATATCGGTACTGGTAGACGCCGCGATCAGGATCGCGGATTCGGGCGGCGCTGCAATCGGTGTGCTGGTCGGCATGGGCGTGGCCATAGCTGGCCTTATGGGTCTTGCAGCTGCACTTGGCCCTGCACTTACGGCCGGCGCGGTCGGAATCGTGGCGTTTGGAGCATCCATGCTTATGATCGGCGGTGCAGTAGCACTTGCCTGCCTGGGTATCACTCTGGTCGTAGATGCAATCGGCAGGCTGGTGGAAACAATCTCTTCAAACGCAGGCAGCATCATCAGCATTGTGACCGGCATTGGAAATACGGTGAGCGGAGTTATCGACACCATATCTTCCGGAATCGTGTCAATCATTGATGCAATCAGCGGAGGTATCTCCGGAGTATTGGATTCTGTCGCCGGGATCATCGACAGTATTGGCGAGGCGGCCTTAAATGCCGGAACCGGATTCGAGAAGCTGGCAGACGCGGTGATCAATCTCGTAAACAATACCGGCGTGCTGGATCTGGGGGCCACACTGGCAACCGTTGCCGATGGAGTAAAGAAGATCAGCAAGGCTGCAGGAGAGGCGGGAACCAGTGCAACGCAGGTCACGGCGCTGACAAACAGCTTTAAACAGCTCCAAAGCACGGCTAAAACATCGACAACCACTTTTTCAGCGTTTGGAAGCAGCTCAAAGATTGCGCTGTCAGGGTTATCCACGGCTTTCAGGTCGCTCAACCTCGCGAACAGCATGAAGACAGCCATTGACGGGGCTATAAGAACTGCGAGCAGCGGAATTGAATCATTGAAATCGCTGTTTGCGAGAACAAGCTTCAGCTTCAACCAGTACATAGCACTGCCGCATTTTGGTATGTCCGGATCCTTTAATGCGAAAACCGGATCCGTGCCGTCTGTAAGCGTGAACTGGTACGCAAAGGCTGCGGAATATGGTGCGTTGTTCGACAGTCCACAGATCATTGGTGTCGGTGACGCAGCACAGCCAGAGATGCTTATTGGAGAACAGAAACTTAAAGAAATGCTTGGCGGCAACGGCAATATTAACATCGCACTCAACTACGACGCATCCGACGACGCGAACGATATGGTGCGCGATCTGGCGCGAGAAATCAAGCGGTACAGAATGGCAGGAGTGTTCTAATGGCGAACAAAAAACCAAAATATACATTTAAGGGCACCGGGATCACCGGGGTAAGTACAACTCCGAAGGTATTTAATAAGTCCGGAATAAAAAAAGAAGCAAAGAAGACGGACACCTATCTGAACACATCGGAAGGCCATGTGTATAAGTGTACAGAGGGCGGTACCGCTGACAAAGCGAAATGGGCGTACACAAAAACGGTCATCATCAAAAAACCTTCTATTGGCGTGAAAAACCTTGGCAACCCGGTCAGACAGAGCGGCGGCAGAAAGATGAAAGCCGAGTGGAAAATCCCGGATGATCTTGTAAATGCTCAGAAGGGCGGCCGAGCAGAGGGCCTTGACATCATTTGGGAGATCATGACGAGTGAATCCAAAGATCCCAAAAAGGTCGGGCACACTATAAACGAAAAGGCAACCTCGTCAGAAGTCAATCTTGATAGCTTTAAGGTCGGAAACAAGACATACAAAAGAAGCAGCTTTTATCCGAACACAAAAATAACCGTGCAAGGCGTATCTATCAAGGTTCGCCCGGATAACAGCAAAGGCAACGGCGAAAAAACAGCAAAGGCAGAGCGGAAGTTTTCCAAACCACGGACCCCGTCAATAGCAAACTTTTCGTTTAATACTGAAACCGGCGTGGCGTCCACGACGATTACGACCGATGCCGGGGCGGATTATCAGGAGAGGTATGACACTCAATATGTCACGACGATCAAAGATACGCGTACCGGCAAGACATGGCAGCATAAAGCAGGAACTGGCCATAACACAGCTACAAGTATACCAATCAGCTACAACGCCTCCGACTACCAACAACTGAATTACAGACAATTTATTCAGATCAAGGTCGAAGCATGGGCGCGTGGGTATGCTGGGGATTCTGATCATGCGACACCACGGATATGCTATATAGGATACCCGGCGCAAGCAACACTTGGTAAACCGAGCATAACCAGCAAGGATTCGACCGGCAAATGTACGGTTCCTGTCAGCACCAATTCAAGCACCGAGCACCCGGTCGATCGGATCCGCTTGGAGTATCTGGCGAATGTGCCTTTCGCTACTGAGGCAGAAATACCTGGCAGTGCGGAATGGACATCCACAGACATCGTGGACGATGCAAATTGTACCGCGCTGACGATTGGTGTATCCGACCTCATTCCGGACGCCGGGAATCACACATGGCTCAGGGCTAAAACACACCACTTGCATGAGGGAGTCCTTTTCCGCTACTCAAATTATATGGAGGTGAAAGGCTTATACACGCCGGCGCCTACGGCAGCAGAGGATAATATCACGATCATATCCGCAACAGCAGGAGCTGATGGAGAAAGCGCGGTCGTGATCCTGGGATGGAATGCGGATGGTCAGGACAACTCCACCGGCACGGAACTAAGCTGGAGTGAAGCGTCTGACGCCTGGAAGAGCACGGATGAGCCGGATACCTATGAATTTACATGGTCGGACGGTGCGCGGACAGCTGGAGGCGTGAGGTACCGGGATTCGGCCACCATCACGATCAAAGGCCTGAAAGAGGGCACAAAGTATTATATCCGCGCCCGGCGGTACCTAGAAGGCGAGACCATCACCTATTCAGGGTATTCCAACACGGCAACGGTGGTCACGAGTGAAACG
This sequence comes from uncultured Clostridia bacterium, assembly GCA_946623485.1. Taxonomy (GTDB): domain Bacteria; phylum Bacillota; class Clostridia; order Lachnospirales; family Lachnospiraceae; genus Porcincola. The sequence continues at coordinate 8,693 of CAMORF010000006.1, read as the reverse complement.
CCGGACGCGGTGATCGCGATGGCCGACAGATATGTGCCTGTCGGAGAATCGCTGCAGGTTTCCTGGACATTTTCCGGGAATGGCATACAGCAGAAATGGCAGATCGTGAAGGCAGACGGCAAGACGGTCATTGCATCCGGAGAAGGCGGCATGACCTCCACACAGATTGCAGCGGATAGGCTGAGCGCCTTCGCCACGAACGGAAGTCTGAGCTTCACGGTGCAGGTGTCCACCGGCAGCGGCTTCGTGATCAGCGAACAGCACACCGTAACGATCCAAGACCCTCCTACGCTGGCGCTTACCGTTCCGGCAACGCTGACGGCGCAGACGGCGGCGCAGCCGGCGGCATTCGCCGCAGAGGCATCAAGCGAGTGTGATTTGATCGTCATCGTGACCGCACAGGGCGCGGTCGGTCAGTTCCCGACAGGGATCCTGCGGCAGCCGGCAGGAGATACGATATACAGCGGTATCATCACGCCGGAATGGACGGCAGGACAGGACACCTATACGACCACCGTCACGCTTCCGGGCGGTCTGAACTTCTGGGACGGTGCCCGGTATACGGTGAGCGTGGTCGCGGTCGATCGGAGCACCGGCTTGCAGTCAGAGGAACATCCGGGCGAGTTCGCGGTGGCATGGGCGCACCAGGCGCCGAGCATCCTGCCGACCTTTACCTATACGGAAACGGCAGATACCACGGTCGATGACGAGAAGAACTATTACGCCTACGATTCCGAAACGCAGACCTACACCGTCACGGAGCCGGAAGGGGACGAGGATCCTGCCGCGCTGGGGTGGTTCGAACAGACAGAAACGCAGTATGTGACGATCACACCGATCGACACGACAGACGAGGAGACTGGCCGGCATCGTCAGGTGGTCGAGATCGCGCTGACACCGCCGCCCGGATCGGACGGTACGGAATACTATGACATATACCGACTGACAGGCGACGGCGCGTATCTGATCGGAGAATCCTTCCCATTGACCTATACGGCGGTGGACGAGTATGCACCGTTCGGGGATGCGCTCACCATGCACTACCGGATCGCGATCCGCACAGCAGACGGAGATGTGTCCTTCTCAGATATCGAGTATGCAGCAGGCGGTGACCGGATGCGGTTCGATTGGGCCGGCGGATCGCTGGAGCTGCCGTACAACATCAGTATCGGAGACACATACAAGAAGGATGTGCAGATTCGAAAACACATGGGCGGATCCGTGGATGCGTACTGGAACGGCAACATTGAGCGCAAAGGATCGCTGTCCTCAGACCTGATCCGGCTGGATCAGCAGGAAGATGTCATTGCAGCGCGGCAGCTGGCACGGTACACAGGGCCGGTATTTGTCCGTACCCCGGACGGATCGGCGTATGAGGCGGATGTGCAGGTCACAGATTTGTCCACGACCGGGGTGCTGGAGGCAATCGCGATCGATGCGACGGAGATCGGCCTGACGGACGAGTTCATCCTGCCGACGCCGTACCCGCTGGTGGAAGAAGAGGAAGAATAATGGACTGGAGCAGATCTTACAATGCCGAGTGGCGCGTCTTCCGCGTGAACCGCGACACCTGGGCGGACGCGGAGCAGGTCGGGAATGTCGATTCCGTGACCATATCGCGGACAGCAGACGGCGCACTGATGGAATCCGGCAGCATAGAGGTCACAGGAGACTTTGCGGCGGACTACTACCGCATCGTCATGACTGCGGAGCAAGGCGGCAGCGTAGAACGCGTGGATGTGGCCACGCTGCTTTTCACCGTGGCGAAAGGCAAGGTTGACTATGGTACGAGCGTGAACGGCGCGGATGGGTATTCCGTGCTGTATCCGGCGTCAAAAACGGCTGTCCTGACCGGGGAATATGCTCCGGCCGGTGTGGATGGTGCGGAGTACGCGGCAAATTTGTTGCGTTCAGCGATCAATGCGCCGGTGGAGGTCGAGGGATCATTTATCCTTAACGACAATGTGGTGCACGAGATCGGTTCCCCGATCCTTGACGCGGCATGGGCCGTGCTGGAGGCCGGGGGCTTCGTGATCCAGATAGACGGCAGAGGCGTGGTGCATATCCGGCCGAAGCCGATAGAGCCGGTGCTGACGATCGACGCGGCGAGTATGCGGCTGCTGGGGAATGGAATCGACTATGCAGCGGATGTGAGCGAGATCCCGAACCGCTACATCGTGATCGTGGGGAATAACAAGACGGTGGCCGTCAACGACGATCCAAACAGCGAGATCAGCACCGCAGTCAGGGGCTACACCGTGGACGAGGTGGACGAGAGCCCGAAGCTGATCAATGGGGAGACGCTGCCGGCCTACGCGAGCAGGAAACTGCACGAGATGTCGTATCTGTATGATGAGCGCACCTATACACGCGAGTATGCGCCGGATGTCTGGCCGTATTCAGTGATCCGGGCATCCATAGACGGACTGGAAGGCGATCGGCGCGTGGTATCGCAGTCGATCACATGCAATTACGGAATTACTTTCTCTGAAAAATCATCAAGGGAGATCAACCTATGGCAGTAAATCAAAATCTGGTCGAAGAGATCATTGACGCGATCAAGCCGGATAAAAAGACCCGGAACACGATCCACAGCGCTGTGGTGGCGCGTGTGGACGATCAGGGGACTGTCTGGGTATATGTCGCCGGGAGCAATCGGGAGACGCCCACGGCGTCCACAAGCGCCGAAGTAAAGCCGGGTGATGCGGTTACGGTGGAGTGGCGAAATGATCGGCTGTATATCGCTGGAAACTATTCGGATCCATCAGCCGGAATACTAAGGGTCGCAAATGTCGAGGCAGCTGCGCAGGTCGCCAGTATGGCGGCAGCACAGGCGGTTGAGGACGCCTCAACGGCAAAGACTGCGGCAGAATCAGCCGTGAAGTCAGCTGGCGAGGCGGCCACGGCTGCAGGAGATGCACAGACGAGCGCGAACAACGCAAGTGAGTATGCTGCGCGAGCACTCGGCAACCTGTCCACGGTGCAGAGCGTGACGGAGACCCTGAACTGGATCACGGCGCACGGAACCATGACGCTGACCACGGACACGGCGCTGGATCCGACACACGTTTATTTTGTTCAGGACAATAACGGCGATTATGTGGTGGGCGGCGTCCACTACGCGGTCGTAAAAGAGCCGAAGCTGGCAGATATCGGGACATACTACGAACTGAGCATTGACGAGAGTTTGAACAACTATGTTGCTACGCATTTATCCGTCACAAGTGAAGGGCTTTGGATCATTCCCGATGCAGGTGGAAACAAGGTATTGATCGCGACAGGGCAGGGGAGCACATACACAAGCGCAGGAACATATATTATCGGGCAGGCGGATGGAGAGGATGTTGTCTACGCTTCGTTTCTCTCGAGCGGGTCTACAATCGGAAGGCAGGAAGACGAAAGGCTGGAAATAACGCAGGATAGATTGACAGCATATAACTCAGACGGTGTGCCGTTCTTTGAGGTTGATTATGATGGCGGAGTCATCACGGAAGAGGTGACGACCAAGGTACATGTTGATGTTGAAGAACTGATGCTTCGGCCAGGTGATAGACTGCGTATCGGGGGCGTAAGCGTCAAGAACATCAATGGAGCAGACATAACAGTTGCTTTTGGTGAGTTTAAGTTTGCTTTCAGCAATCGAGGACCAGCCAGCATCCTAGAGACGACAAATGTGGATGCTACAGTCAGCGAGCGGGGAGTAAACCTAAAACAGTTTAACTATGTATTTACGAGAGGCAGTAGCGAAACGGTCTTTGCAAGCGCCACCGTTCAGTTCGGCTATGACATGGCAGGAACCGCTACAATCGGGTTTGAGATAATATACAATGCGAACAATAACTACATCTCATTCTATACATATGGCAATGATGAAACGACAGGACTTAGCCCATATTACAAGATAAGAAATAGCGAATTTAATGTTATCGGGGAAGTAACGACAACAGCCCCGGCATTCACTTTTGGCATAAACGACGGAAGCATCAAGGGCAAATATTCGGCAAGGATTGGCGAGAGACTAGTTGCCAAATACAACAATCAAACCGCAATCGGTAAATTCAACGACAATCAACAGGCCACGGCTTTTGAAATCGGCAATGGCACATCCGACACAGACCGATCTAACGCCTTCGCAGTCGATTGGGACGGAAACATAGAGTGCGCACTTGATACCACCGCCGCCAGCGGCACGACAGACGGCGATCTGTACGCAGCGATAACTGCGCTTGGCTGGGAAAGAGAGGTGATTGACTGATGCTGAATGTGAAGGTATTGCTCACGAAACTGCTGAAACAATTAACCGTAAAATCGTACAGCCATACAGAATTTACTTATGCAAGCGGATGGTCGGCATATGCTACAAGCGGTTCCAATAGGCCGATGGCACACAAGTGTGGCAGAGTTGTCAATTTGAGCGGAAATGTGACACCATCCGCGTCACAGAGTAGCGCCGGAAGTGTAGTGGTCGGGAAGGTACCGTCCGGGTGCGAGCCGATAACAACACAGCGTTTTGTACAGCATGGATCCGGGCAAAACAAATTGTGCTTGGTCATCGTTACAGACGGAACCATCAGTATTGAGCGATATGGCACTACCAGCAACATCGTCATTCCGGCAACTTCATGGATTAACATAGGATGCACATACATATCAGCATCATAGGAGGAAAACAATGCGAAGGGGAACAACGCCAACCTTAGAGCTGGCCATCAAAAACAAAGACCTGTCGGCGTATCGGTGTATCGTCACGATGGAACAGGGCGAGATCGAACTGGAAAAAGACATAGAGCCTGTGTACCAAGATCCGGACACGATCCTGTCCGTGGATCTGTCGCAGGAGGAGACGCTTGCATTCGGCGCAAATGGCTATATGCAGGTGCAGGTGCGCGGCATCAATTCCGAAGGTGCGGCGATTGCCACGAACATCAAGAAGGTGTATATCGCGGACATCCTCAAAGAGGGAGTGATTGAGTATGAAGGTTGAACTGGTCATTGAAGAAGCTCCGGCAGTCGAGCTGGAAATAGAAGAAACCATAAAACCCGGCGGCATCATTCCTGTTGGCACTCTGCCAATCAACACAAACGGCACGCATGATGTCACGCAGTACGCGGCGGCAGAGGTCGATGTGCCGAACACCTACACCGCAGAGGATGAGGGCAAGGTCGTTGATAATGGTGCGCTTATCAGCCAAACGCAAAAGAGCATCAGCGCGAATGGCACGCACGATACCACGGTCAATGATGAGGTCGTGGTGAATGTCCCTAACAGCTATACCGCCGCTGATGAAGGGAAAGTGGTCGATGGCGGTGCGCTGGTGGAGCAGACGGCAAAAGCCATCGGAGCGAATGGCACACATGATACCACAACAAATAACGCGGTGGTGGTTGATGTCCCGAACAGTTATACCGCAGAGGATGAGGGCAAGGTCGTTGATAACGGTGTGCTGGTAGATCAGACGGCGAGGGCGATCGGAGAGAATGGCACATACGACACCACCACGAACGATGAAGTGACGGTCGATGTCCCTAATCCGTCCACAGGCACAAAAAACATCACGGAGAACGGAACCTATGATGTGACAGAGTTTGCGAGCGCGGATGTGGCGGTTCCTAACCCGTCAAGTGGTTCTATCAGTATCACGGCAAATGGAACATACGATGTGACAGAAAAGGCTAGTGCTGTAGTGGATGTGCCGCAAGGTGACGAATGGGAAGTTGTTACTTTGTATGAGGGTAGTGAAACATCTTGGGCTTATGGCGATAAATTGCTTTATCCAGTCGGGGTTAACCCCACGGATTTTGAATATCTTAGAGTTACACTATATGTTTATAGCGGGAAAACTGTGACTTTTATAATCACTCCAAGTAGTGTTGAAAACAATTTTGCTAATAGATGTTTTGTCGGAACCTCGGCTTATACGAGAGGGATTAACTATGTTAGCATGACTAATGGAAGGTATTATATGGGATCAAATACAAATGCTGTAAAATTGAAAGATACAAGCACAGATGCTCCGACAGCAACCGTAGACAATACTGCTTGTATTCCACGCAAAATTGAAGGCATCCGCAAGAAAACATCATAACCACAGAGGGCAGAGAGATACAAGACGAGCTGGAGGAGGAAGGAGCATAAGGAGGTGGACATGGAAGAAGGTATCACAAGACCCGAGCACGAAGAGTTCAAAAAGCGCATCGAGGACGAAGAGAAACGACAGAACCACCGTCTGGATGTGATGGAAGAGCGCGTCAACAAATTGATTGATATGCAGGTTTCAATGGCGCAGCTGCAGGTAGGTATAAACAACATCACAGAAGACCTGCGGAAGTTATCCGCAGAGGTCGAAGCAATCAAGAAAGAGCCGGCCGACAAATGGAACAAGGCCGTGTGGATCGTCGTCACAGCGATCATCACGGCAGCGGTCACTTTTGGTTTATCACACATCTTTATTTGAGGAGGATAAAAAAATGAATATTGAAATTGCAAGCGTGGCTGCGATCACAGTCATCTGCTACCTGATCGGGGCGATCCTGAAGGGATGGGATGTATTTGACGACAGAAAGATACCGCCGATCATGGGCATTACCGGGGCAGTGCTGGGTGCGCTGGCCTTTTTTGTATCACCGAAGATCATCCCGGCGGATGACATCATCACGGCCATCGCGATCGGGATCGTGAGCGGATTCGCCGCGACCGGAATCAACCAGATCTATAAGCAGGCGCGGAAACTGGAGGGCTGATATATGGGAAACCTTCATGGAATAGATATAGCATCCTATCAAGCCGGCGTTGATACCAAGATCATCGCCGGTGATTTTATAATCGTGAAGGCCACGCAGGGCACCGGGTACATCAATCCATATTGGAAGAAGCAGATTGACGGCGCGATCAAAGGCGGAAAGATACCGGGGCTGTATCACTACGCGAGCGGTCAGGGCGTGCAGGCGGAAGTCAACTTCTTCTTGCAGACGATCAAGGACTATATTGGTAAAGCGATCCTTGCACTTGATTGGGAGTACATCCCGGCCGGAGGCGTAAACCGGGAATTCAAGAACCCGGCATACGCCAAGGCGTTCATGGATGAAGTGAAGAAGCGCACCGGCGCGACCATGTTCATATACGGCAGCAAGGATAGCTGCTTCAACGCGATGGACTGGACGCCGGTCAAGAAAGCCGGGTACAAGCTGTGGGGAGCGCAGTATGCGTCCTATGCAGCGGTCAACGGATACAATCCGACACCGTGGCAATCTGCGCGGCCGTGGGGTGCCTTCGGGCAGGATCTGAGCATCTTCCAGTACACCAGCAACCTGCGCCTTCCGGGATGGGCCGGAGGGCTGGACGGAGACATATGCTACCTGAGCAAAGAAGAATTGCAGGCGTTGACATCCGGCAAGGCGACGGAGACGGTCGTTATTCCACCGGCAGACAATCCGCCGCTGGATCGCGCGAGCACGCTGGCGCTGGTCGCTGCGGTGATGGCCGGGAAGTACGGCACCGGGGAGACCAGGAAGAAAAAGCTGGGGGATCGGTACGAAGAGATCCAGGGCGTGATCAATGACATCTTCGAGACCAGCGCGTCCGTCCTTGCAGACGATGTGCTGACCGGCAAATTCGGCAGCGGAGAGATACGGAAAAAGGTGCTGGGGCATCGGTACGCGGAGATCCAGAAGATCGTGAACGCGAAACTGGCCGCACAGAAATCTGTCGAAGATCTGGCGCAGGAAGTGATCGCCGGGAAATGGGGTGACGGAGACGAGCGCGTCAGGAACCTGAGAGCGGCAGGGTATGATTCCGCCGCCGTACAAAAAGCCGTCAACAGATTGATGGCAGCATAAAGTGGATCCGGATCCTTTACGGTTCCTTCTGCTGGGGGCGTCCTTCGGGGCGTCCCTTTTTTTCAATTATGTGAAACAAATGTGAAACGAAAACCAAAAAAACCAGTATTTACGCGGATTATAAGACATAGATAAAGGGTTCGAATCCCTCCCGCTGCGCTTTTGGGGAAATCCTTTGTTTATAAGGGTTTCCCCATTTTTTTTCAGTAAAATCAAGGGTTTGCGGGCTTAAAAACTGTTTAGAAACCAGTACAGATTGTTCGGGATTTTAGACTAAAATGTGAAACATGTGAAACGAATGTGAAACGAAATCAGGGTAAAAAAGAGGCGATTCCGGCAGCGGCTTTTTTGGCAGCCTTATCATCCTGCATGGATGTGATATAGACCCTTTTCATGATACTGTCGGTTTTCCAACCACCCAGAGCCTGAATCTGCGCATCGGACAGCTTGAGAATATTATGACAGTATGAAGCAAAGAAGTGCCGGAGATCGTGGAAACGGAAGTGCTGCACATCCAAAGACTTCAGGAAGGATATAAAACGATAGGAAAGCCGCTCCGGTGTCAGCTTTGTAATATATCCCTGTTTCCGGATCAGCCTGGCGATCCGATTCGGAATCTGGATATAACGGTCGGAGTCGTATGTCTTTGGAACTTTAGTGGTAACGCTCCCGGCAATATCAACAGCAGCATTATGGATGTGGAGTATGTTGCCATTCAAATCAGAAATGGCAAGAGCGCAGATTTCACCGCGTCGCAATCCCATCATGCCGAGGGCAATCGGAATTTCGAGGTCCGTCCCTTTGGCAGCCTTCATGACCTTTTGCATCTCTTTTTCCGTGGGAGTGTGCGGCTCGAA
>CAMORF010000005.1 GCA_946623485.1 uncultured Clostridia bacterium | reverse complement strand
TGTTGATGACGCTGTCAATAAGCTCTTTGTTGGTGTATATGCCGTTAACGCCCTCATGATCCCTGACATATGCAGCGCTTCCGTCATGAAGCTGGTACTCCTGTCCGCCTTCTCCGTAAGGAATGCCTGCGATATCATCCGTAGTGGGAAGCTGCAGGATCGGAACGGCATAGACGACCTGGCCGTAATGCCCGTAGTGTGCATTGAATTCCCGTGCGTAATAGACATAATAAGGCCTGCAGGAACGGATCGGCATGATCATGGAAACACCGTCCAGGTTTTCAAAGATTCCCATCATACGGGTAATCGCGCCTTCAACCATCGCTTCATACATGACATCCGCATAGCTGGTGCCATGCTGCCACTGAACGGCATCCGCGTCATTTTCAATCATCAAAGCAGTCGGCCTGGTACGGCCGATGGATGTCGGGACAGTCATCCCGGTCAGGTAGCTTTGGCAGGTCTCCCCTGCCTCCTCCGCCCAGACACTCATCCCGGCTGTTGAAAGTGCCATGATTCCTGCCGCGAGCGCTGCGGCAACTCTGTATTTCTTCATCCTTTCTACTCCTTTCAGGGCTGATGCCCTCCCCCCGGTTAATAAGTTATACTCCATATGGATAAAGCCTGTTCGGGCCGTATGGACTGACTGGCATTCCACACATGCCTGCACCCGGCTGTTATCACCTGAAAAGCTGCATGATCATAATCTCTCAGGATTGCACAAATATGATCAGTTATCGATGAACAGATCCTTCATCCCTGTAGATCGCAAGAAGATCCATGATGTTTCTCTGGCGCGCTTCCATCTCCGCGCGCTCTTCTTCCTCCATGTGGTCGAACCCCAGAAGATGCAGGAGACTGTGGGCGATGAGGAACGCGAACTCCCGTCTTTGGCTGTGCCCGTATTCCCGGGCCTGGGAAATGACCCGTTCCGCGTTTATGACGATATCTCCCAGCATGAGCTCGCCGGTTTCAGGGTCAAACACGCTGCAGTCCGTCTTCCGGAAAGCAGAAAAATCTGCGGGAGAATCATATTCCTGCATCGGGAAAGAGAGAACGTCCGTCGGCCGGTCAATCTGCCTGAATTCAAGATTCATCTTCCGGATGTTTTCGCTGTCGGTCACAAGAAGATTCACCTGCGCCTCATACGGGCACCTGGTCTCTTCAAGGCCTGCCCGGATGACCTTCCCTGCCAGCTCCTCTGCGCTCTCTTCCAGATCGAGGGTAATCTCTGTCTCGTTTTCGTAATTCAGTGTCATGCTTTTTCTCATATGCCTCATAAGCCTGGACAATCTTCTGCACCAGAGGATGACGCACCACATCCTTGCTGGTCAGGTGGCAGAATGCGATATCATCAATCTTCTTCAGCACATCCACCGCAATCTCCAGGCCGCTTTTTGACTCAAAAGGAAGATCCTTCTGCGTCAGGTCACCGGTAATGATCACTTTGGAACCAAACCCGATTCTTGTGAGGAACATCTTCATCTGCGCCGGTGTTGTGTTCTGCGCCTCATCCAGGATGATGAAGGCATTGTCCAGCGTTCTTCCCCGCATATAGGCAAGCGGGGCAACCTCGATCAGACCCTTCTCCAGGTTTTTGGCACAGCTGTCCGCCCCCATGATCTGATACAGGGCATCATAGAGGGGCCTCAGGTAAGGATCCACCTTGCTCTGAAGATCTCCGGGAAGAAACCCAAGCTTCTCCCCTGCTTCGATCGCGGGGCGGGTCATGATGATTCTTGAGACATCCTCGCTCTTGAACGCCGTGATTGCCATTGCCATGGCAAGGTATGTTTTCCCTGTGCCTGCCGGCCCGATCCCGAAGGTGATCATATGATTCCGGATGGCATCCACATAACCTTTCTGCCCATAAGTTTTCGGGCATACCGGCTTGCCGCTGACCGTATGGCAGATGACATCGGAGCTGACTTCGGATACGCCGCCGTCCTGGTGTTCCAGCGCAAGCGACAGGTCATAATCCACATTCTGCTGCGTGATCTCACGGCCGGCCTGGGCAATCTGCGTCAGGTCTTCCAGAACCTTTCTGGCCCCCTCCGGCGCAGATCCTGCCCCGACAATTCTCAAAGCACCGTCCCGGCTGATCACCGTAACATTCAGGGTGCGCTCAATCTTTTTCAGATAACTGTCGAACTGCCCGAAAACCTGGCTTTGCAGGCTTTCCGGTATCTCTATCCTGCTTTCGGCTAACGCCATATATCATCCATCCCTAAAAAAGAATTGTACCGCATGTCTGCGGTCTCTGTCCGTTTATTATATAGAACTCAAGGTTTTTCGTCAATGATATGAAAAAAACGAAGCTATTTATGATAAGGCTCTCCATGCGCGATCCGCTGCGCGCGGTAGATCTGTTCCAGCACGATCACCCGCATCAGCTGGTGAGGAAAAGTCATTTTGGAGAATGAGATTTCCTCATTGCTTCGTGCAAGAACCTCCCGGGACAGACCAAGTGAGCCGCCGATCACGAACATCAGGTGGCTTTTGCCGTTTACCTGCAGGCTGGACAGATGCCTGGAAAACGCTACGGAGTCGTATGGTTTTCCGTCAATGGCAAGCGCTATGACATAGGCGCCCGGATTATGGTCGATTGCTTTGCAAAACCGCGCTCCTTCCCTGCTGAGGATCTTTTCCTGCTCCGCAGGAGATGCATTTTCCGGCGTCGGTTCATCGGGAATCTCTTCAATTGACAGTGAAAGGTACCGGGTCAGCCGTTTGGAATACTCCTTGATTGCATCCGTGAAATATTTTTCTTTGATTTTCCCTGCTGCCAGGATTGTAATCTTCATCCGGTTTTTCTCTCCTGATCTAAAGATCTGTTCAGATATGTCTTATTGATCTTGCTTGTCTTTTTCTCCGATTCTACAGGTCAAGGTCCGTTTACATAGTAAGGATCTGTTCCTCCTTTCGTTGCTCAGAACACGAGGCACTACAAAAAACCGGAAGATCCGCGTCAGCCGGGATCTTCCGTAAATAACATGTATTGGAATCATTCGTTTTTAGAGCGAAGGTACTCGTCTATCCCTTTGGCGGCTTTCTTCCCGGCTCCCATCGCAAGGATCACGGTGGCGGCACCTGAGACCGCGTCTCCTCCGGCAAATACGCCTTCCAGGGAGGTCTTGCCATCCTCCTCGGTCGCAACGATGCAGTGCTTTCTGTTGACCTCCAGGCCGTCTGTGGTGGAGGAAATCAGCGGATTCGGCCTCGTGCCGAGTGCCATGATCACCGTATCGCAGCCAATCTCAAATTCAGAGCCTTCTACCGGGCAAGGACGCCTTCTTCCGGATGCATCCGGTTCCCCGAGTTCCATGCGGATACAGCGGATTCCACAAACTGTGTCATCTTCCCCTGCCAGGACCTCCACAGGGTTGGTCAGCAGATGGAACTGGATCCCCTCTTCCTTCGCATGGTGTACTTCTTCCGCTCTGGCGGGAAGTTCCGCTTCGGAACGACGGTAGACAACATGTACCTCAGCGCCCAGGCGAAGCGCTGTCCTGGCCGCATCCATCGCCACGTTTCCGCCTCCGACGACAACAACCCTGCTGCCATGAACGATGGGCGTGTCATAATCGCTGCGGTATGCCTTCATGAGATTGCTTCTGGTCAGGAATTCATTGGCGGAAAAAACGCCCTTTACCTGCTCCCCGGGAATATCCATGAACATCGGAAGCCCGGCGCCGGAGCCGATAAAGACTGCCTCAAAGCCTTCCTTTTTCATCAGGTCTTCAATCGTAACGGAACGGCCGACGATGACATTTGTCTCGATCTTTACGCCGAGGTTCCGCACATTTTCAATTTCTTTTGCCACGATCCTGTCCTTCGGAAGGCGGAATTCCGGGATTCCGTACACAAGCACGCCGCCTGCCTTATGCAGGGCTTCGAAGATTGTCACATCATAGCCAAGCTTTGCCAGGTCTCCGGCACAGGTCAGTCCTGCGGGGCCGGAACCAATCACTGCCACTTTCCTGCCATTCTTCCGGGCAGCCTCTTTCATCTTCAGGTGATGTTCCCCCGCCCAGTCGGCAACGAAACGCTCCAGCTTGCCAATCGCGACAGGCTGCCCCTTGGCACCGCGCACACATTTTCCTTCACACTGGCGCTCCTGCGGACAGACACGGCCGCAGATCGCGGGCAGGGAGCTGGAGGCAGATATGATGTCATAAGCCTTGGGAATATCAGACTCTTTCAACGCAGCGATAAACGCCGGAATGTCAATATTGACCGGACATGCTTTTACACAATTTGGATTTTTACAATGAAGGCAGCGATGTGCCTCCTCCAGGGCTTCCGCCTCATTGTACCCCAGGCAGACTTCCTCAAAGTTCGCGGCACGGACCTTCGGATCCTGTTCCCTTACCGGAACCCGCTCCATCTTTGCATTCGTTTTCGCATCAGCCATTACTTCTCACCTCCGCATTCGCCGCATCCGCCATGATGGGTTTTTCCTTCTTTCCACGCAAGGAAGGCTTCTCCTTCCTGGGTCTTGTAGAGCGTCTGCCTCTTCAGCGCGAGGTCGAAATCAACCTTGTGTCCGTCAAATTCCGGACCGTCCACACAGGCAAACTGAACCTTGCCATCCACCAGCAGGCGGCACGCACCGCACATCCCGGTTCCGTCTACCATGATCGGGTTCATGGAGACAATGGTGTGAAGGTTATACTTTTTTGTCGTCAGGCAGAGGAACTTCATCATGATTGTCGGCCCGATGCAGACACAATGATTATATTCGTGCCCTTCCGCGATCAGGTCTTCCAGGCATTTGGTAACCATTCCGCTTCTGCCGTAGGAGCCATCATCGGTCGTCACATAGACATGCGCGACCTGCTTCATGCGCTCTTCCAGCATTACCAGATCTTTGCTCCTGGCACCGATGATCACGTCACTTTCAATCCCATGTTCATGCAGCCACTTCGCCTGGGGATAGATCGGGGCTGCCCCCACGCCGCCGGCGACAAAGACGATTTTTTTCTTCTTCAGCGCTGCGATGGCTTCCGGGCTCTCTGATTCACACAGGTCAGAGGGCTTTCCGAGGGGACCGACAAAATCCATCAGGCTGTCGCCTTCCTGCAAAGTCTTCAGCCTGCTGGTGGTCAGCCCGACAGGCTGATAGACCAGCTCTATGGTACCCTTCCCGCGGTCATAATCCGTGATGGTCAGCGGGATCCGTTCTCCCTCTTCATCGATCTTCACTATGATAAACTGGCCGGGGAGGCAGCGGGACGCAACGCGCGGCGCCTCCACGATCATCTCATAGTTCGGGCCGGAGAGGTTTCCGGCTTTCAGGATTTTATACATAGTAAAACCTCCATCCGATTCATTTGGATCTGCATAAAATGCATTATTCCGCCCAATTATAAATACTTTATTAGTTCTGTTCAAGATAATTTTCGAATTGTTCTTCACTCATGAGAACTTTTCTGGGTTTCGTGCCTTCATCCGGCCCTACCACGCCTGCGTCTGACAGCTGGTCCATGATCCGCGCAGCCCGGTTAAACCCGATCTTGAACCACCGCTGCAGCATTCCGATAGAAGCTTTATCCTTCTGGATAATGAATTTGCCGGCGTCCGCAAACAATTCATCCATGTCCCCGCCGCCGGAGGAGGAGGAAGAGACAGCCGCTGCCTGGATTTCCTGCATGCGCTTTTTCATGACTTCCTGCCCCTGGGGAGAATCCTCCCGCCGGATCGAGTCTACCACGTTCTGAATCTCTTCATCCGACACAAAGGCACCCTGGACACGGACAGGCTTCTTATAGGTCTGCGGCGCAAACAGCATGTCGCCGTTTCCGAGCAGCTTCTCCGCTCCGGTCATATCCAGGATCGTGCGGGAATCCGTTCCAGAGGAAACCGCAAATGCGATCCTGGAGGGGATGTTTGCCTTGATCAGTCCCGTGATGACATCCACAGACGGACGCTGTGTCGCGATAACCAGATGGATGCCGCATGCCCTGGCAAGCTGGGCCAGACGGCAGATTGCGTCCTCCACCTCATTTCCCGATACCATCATCAGGTCGGCCAGCTCATCTACGATGATGACGATCTGGGGCATCTTCTTCGGCACATCCGGCACGCCGCTCTTGATCAATGTGTCAATCTTCGCGTTATAGCCGGCGAGATTCCTCACGCCGACCTCGGCAAACTGCTGATAGCGCTTTGTCATCTCCGCGACGCCCCAGTTCAAAGCGCCCGCCGCTTTCTTCGGATCCGTGACGACTGGGATGAACAGATGCGGGATTCCATTATAAACAGACAGCTCCACCACCTTCGGGTCAATCATGATCATCTTCACCTCAGCCGGATCTGCGTTATAGATGATGGACATGATCAGCGTATTGATGAAGACGGATTTGCCGGACCCGGTCGCGCCAGCGATCAGCAGGTGAGGCATCTTTGCGATATCCGAGACGACAATTCGCCCTGAGATATCTTTCCCGACCGCGTAGGACAGCTTTCTGGAGTGGTTCTTCCTGAACTCCTCTGAATCAATCAACTCGCTCAGGTAAACCATGGATGTCTTTTTATTCGGGATCTCGATTCCGACGGCCGCCTTGCCGGGGATCGGGGCTTCGATCCGGATATCCGGGACAGCGAGGTTCAGCTTCAGGTCATCCGCAAGGTTTGTGATCTTGCTGACCTTCGTGCCAAGCTCCGGAAGGAATTCATAGCGGGTGACGCTGGGGCCGCAGCTGACCTCCGTGATCCTTGCCTTTACGCCGAAGATGGCAAGCACCTCCTCCAGCTTCCGGGCAGTCTCGCGTACCTCATCATCCGCGACATCATTGCCTTGTCCGGATGGACGCTCCAGAAGGTCAATAGACGGAAACTCATAGGGGATTTCCTCTTCCTCCTGTGCCTGCTCCTCAATCGCCTTGGCGACGGATTCCACCTCCATCTGGGTCTGTGCCTTTGTCATGCCGCCGGACACGGCCTCCCCGGCCTTTTTCTTTGATGCTGACGCGCCTGCTTCCTGGATCTCCTTCCGTGTCACGGCAGGCTGGGCGGCATCTCCCGGATCAACATCCATCACATCCGCAGCATCCTCTTCATCCTCAGCTTCTGATTCCGGAATCTGAGGATCAGGGCGAGGCATTTCCTCCTCAAGCCTGGGGAGGCTGCCTTTTTTCTTTTTCGCGGATCCTCCGGCTTTCGGAATGTCTCCGGCCTGACCGTCTGCATCCTGCGCTTTCCCGGTTCCGGGCATGACAGGGGTTCCCTCTACCGTGCGCCCGCCGCGGTGGATTGTAAAGGAAGGCGTGAAGGATTCTTCCTCCATAGAATCAGCTCCGGTTTCCGGAACCGCCTGGATTGCCTCCGCAATGTCTTCCCCGGGCTCCGGGGATCTGAACGCATCCAGCCTGAGGAACCGCGCGGAGGACGTTTTGGAAGATTCGGCGGCAGGCTTTGGGGCGGATTGCCGGGTGGGCCTTCCTTTCCCGGCACCGGCTTCCGGCGTTCCGGGAAATTGCGTGATCAGGCCGCCAGGCGCGGCATCATCTTTTTTCGCGGTACCAAATACCACCTGCCCGGGCGTCAGGTCCGGCAGATCCTCATCCATCTTCTTCCGGGAATTTTTTGTGTCCCCAAACAGATCCGTCGTGAGTTTCTTCATGCCCTGCTTTACGCCTTTTTTCCGGGATGGAGCCTCATCGTCGCTCCCGAGCACCTGATAAAACACCGGAGAAGCCTGTATCTTATTACCGGAAAGTGCCTTCTCCCGCTCCAGCAGTTCTTTCCTGGCTTCCGCCTCCCGAAGCCGAAGCTCCCTTTCCTCGCGGCGCTGCTGCTCTCTCTCCAGGCGAAGCTCCTCCCGCTCCAGCCGAAGCTCTTCGGCCCTGGCCCTGCGCTCCTCATATGCCTCTGTGCCTTTTCTGCCGGTGCTGACAAACAGGGTTTTTTGCGTGAGCAGTGCCCCGAACAGGAAGATCGCAATGAGAAAAACCACCCATGTCCCGACAAGGCCGATCGCAGGCCGGAAAAACAGGATCAACGCGCCTCCGATCGCACCGCCGCCGGTATGGTACTGCTGCCCGACTTCAAAATAATCCCCAACAGAGTTTCCTGTCATCTCAGAGAAGCCAATCAGCTGCAGGACACCGCAGAACACGCAAAAAAGGACAGCCGCGGATATACTCCGTATCACGGCAACCCTGTCAGAATGCGTTGCCATGAGGTACAGAGTCAGGAAGAAGACCAGAAACGGGAATACATAAGCGTTTGTCCCCATAATCCCAAAAAGCAGGTCGCCAAATGAATTGCCCAGGCTGCCGCCGAATCCGATCACACAGATAAAGATCAGGATGGAGGCACCCAGCAGGCACCAGCAAAGGATCTCTGTGTTCATGACAGGATCCGGGCCGCGGTAGGATGGACGGTCTTCCGTGCGGTAATAAGAACTCTTCCGCGCCGCAGAAGAGTTCTTATTACCGCTGGTTGTTCTTTTGTTTCCGGATGCTTTCGAGCCTCCGGTTCGCTTTCCGGAGGCGGTGCTTTTCCGCGCCCCGGCTGTTTTTTTCGTATTACCAGCCATGCTGACTTATCTTGCTCCCCTTTCACAAGGATTCTTGACAGATCGACCGGAACCGATCCTGCGATGCGACTAAGAACCTGTCATAAAATAACCTGTATACCTTGCTTGTCTTTTTCTCCGAATCCACAGGTCAAAGTCCGGTTACATATTTATGAACAGAACCTTAGGATCTGTTCATAAATAACTCATGCATCTGGCTTGTCTTCGCCATCTGTACAAGTTATTTTGTAACAGATCCTTAGATGAATAACATGACAATATGCGCGATGATTGCCAGGGCGCCTGCCCCGAAGCAGTAGAACGCAAAGATCTTCATCTTCCTCCGCAGCACCATCTGCCCGACAATCCGGATGGAAATGTATCCGAACACAGCGGCGGCAATCATGCCTGCGATATAGCTCCCCGCCATCGAAGGCGTCATGCTTTCATTTACCAGATCCTTCAGTTCGAGGACCGCAGCCCCGAGGATTGCCGGAATCGAAAGAATGAAAGAATACTTGACGGCAAATTTCCGTTCAAATCCACAGAAGGTACATGCCGCGATGGTAGTTCCGGAACGGGAGATTCCGGGAAGCGTCGCAAATCCCTGCGCGATCCCGATCAGGATTCCCTCTCCCCAGGAAACATCTCTTGGAATCTTCCAACAGTTTTCCACCCTGTCGGACAGAAGCAGAATAATGCCTGTGATAAGCAGGCAGATCCCGGGAACCAGCATCGTGGCAGAGGCATCCTCAATCAGCTTTCTTCCGAAGTACCCGATCAGCCCTGTTGGAATCGTGGAGACAATCACGAGGGCAACAAATTTCCGGTAATTCGTCCGGATGATCCTGCGGTACTGCTTCGGCTGAGCATCCTGCCTGGGAGTCAGGGCAAGCTTCAGGTTCATGAACAGGTCTGCAATCATCCTGCAGGCTTCAATCACAAGCTTACAGATATCCTTCCAGTAGACCAGGAAAACGACAAACAGCGTCCCTACATGCAGCATCACATCAAACGCGACGCTACCCCCGGTATCAATGTGAAACAGATTCTGGAAGATCGACAGGTGCCCCGAACTTGAAACCGGCAAAAACTCTGTCAGTCCCTGGACAATCCCCAAAAATATCGCCTGAAAAACAGACATGTCAGCTCCTTCTCCAATCAATATGATTCATTTCTTTCCAGCTTTCGCGGGAGTTCCCTGCATGCGGGTAAAGATGGAAAAACTTTTCCTTCATTTCAAGAACCATTCCGGAATACAGCGCCAGACATTCCTCCATCTTCCCTTCCCGGATCATCCGGATACACGGACCGATGTACTCATCCCAGATCCGGTCATAGATCCGCTTTGCGTCAGGCTGCATGTTGATATGCTTTACAATCGAGGGCGCGATATCATAGTATTCCAGGATGAGTTCCTCCCCGCCCGGCTTTGCGGCCATGAAGGTATCCCGGTAATTGCGCAGCAGATTCAGTTCCTCGCAGTCATCCGCCATTCCCCGTACCTGGCAGGCGGCGGTTGTGATGTAGCACCACTTCCTGTGAAAGCCCTTCTCGATCTCAGCATAGTCTGCTGCCTTAATATTGGATTTCGGGAACGCTTCCTTCCAGCAAGCCTGAAGATGCTCGATCAGAGGCTTCGAGGATTCCCCCTTATACTGAAGGATTGCCGGGAAAACATACCCTGCGACAGCCAGGGACTGGTTGATAAAAAAAACTTCCCGTTTTCTTCTGGGCGTATTGTCATACAGCTCTTTCGCGCGGCTGACAAATCCCTTTGCCATGTTATCCAGCATGGTATCCGGTTCCCCGACAGACAGGTAGAGCCGCTCGATGGCGTCCAATGCAGGCACAAGGTTCAGATAGAACTTCTGGAAGCCATCCTGGTACATTCCTCTCTTGAAGCTTTGGATAAGCTTCTCAGGGTCTTCCAGCATGGATGTCATTCCCTCCATCGCAATCTGATAATCCGTCATATCAGGTTACTCCTCCTCGAGGTTCGTATAGACCGCCTGGACATCATCACTTTCATCCAAAAGGTCGAGGATACGGTTCAGGTTCTTGATGGCCGTTTCATCGGTGAGGGAAACATAGGTCTGCGGGATCATCGTCACCTCTGCGGATGCCATGGGAATCCCCTTTTGCTCCAGTGATTCACGGACAGCGGAAAATGCATCCGGGTCTGTCATGATGACAAAGGAATCTTCTTCGTCCTGGAAATCATCCGCGCCTGCATCGAGGGCTTCCATCATCAGGTCATCCGCGTCCATGGAACACTCTTCCTTATCGATGATGATCTGTCCCTTCTTATCAAACATGAAGGAGACACATCCGGGGGTCCCGACATTGCCCTGTCCCTTGGAAAAAGCTGCCCGGACATCTGCCGAGGTACGGTTCCGGTTATCGGTCAGGGCATCTACGATGATTGCGATTCCGTTCGGGCCATAGCCTTCGTAGGTGACCTGTTCATAGTTGACCGCATCCTGGTTGCCCGCTGCCTTCTTAATCCCGCGTTCAATCGTGTCATTGGGCATGTTGGATGCCTTCGCCTTCGCGATGACGTCACGGAGCTTGGAATTGTTGTTGGGATCCGCCCCGCCCTCTTTGACCGCAATGGCGATTTCTCTGCCGATAATGGTAAAGATCTTTCCTTTGGCAGCGTCATTACGCTCCTTTTTATGCTTGATATTGGCAAATTTAGAATGTCCTGACATCTTTTTTTCTCCTTTATCTCTTTTGCGGCATGCGCCATTGCTGTTTTCATGGATCCTGTGCGCGGGTGACATCGAGCCATCCGATCATGGTCCCGCTGATACTCAGGATCCGGAACAGATACCCCAGGGACCGGTCTTCGATCACACGTCCTCTGTCCTCAAGCGTGGGTATATGCCCCAGCTTCTCCGTCAGATACCCGCTCAGGGTATCATAATCCTCCTGATCGATTGTCTTTCCCAGTGCTTTCCCGACATCCTCCAAAAGCGCCTTTCCATTCATCCGAAGATGGCCGTCACCGGTTTTGGCAATCAGTTTTTCTTCATTGTCATATTCATCCAGGATATTCCCTACAATCTCCTCCAGAATATCCTCCATCGTGACAAGGCCGCTTGTCTCACCGTATTCATTGACGACGATCGCCATCTGCTTGCGGCTTTCCTGCATCTGCCGGAAGAGCTCATCCACATCCACGGTTTCCGGGATGAATTTTACTTCGCGCAGCAGGTGCGGGATCTGCCCGATGGCCTGGCTGTGGTACTGCTCTTTCAGATAGAACAGCATCGCATCCTTCAGGTATAGCGCCCCTGTGATGTTGTCAATGGTTCCTTCAAAAACGGGAAACCTTGAATTTGGCGCATTCACCATATACCGGACCGCGTCATCCAGCACAACAGTAGAATCAAGCGCGTCGATATCCCCCCGGTGTGTCATGATGTCATGGGCCTGTTTGTCATCGAGCTCGAAGATGTTGGAGATCATCTCAGCTTCATCCTCGTCGATGGCACCCTGCTCATGGCCTTCATTGACCATGGAAAGGATCTCATCCTCCGTTACTTCCCCTTCCAGACTTTTCGGATCCGCTCCGGCAGCCCGTACCGGCAGCCCTGCCAGGAAGGAAAGAACCGTGGTAAAGGGGACCGAGATAGCGGTAAACAGGCTGCAGATTCCGCTCAGTGCGCCCGCAAGCTTTCCATCATACAGCTTGCCCAGATAATTTGGAAGGGCAAGTCCGAACAGATAGATGACCAAAGCAAGCCCTGCTGCCAGCAGAAAACGGTTGCCGGAAAACCCAAGGGTGATGGCTGCGCATCCCAACGCGGCGGTCAGAATCTGCCAGAACCAGACAGCACGTAAAAGCCTCGTGATGTTTCCATAGTCTTTCCGCACCCGGTCCAGTGCCGGTGCACGGATCAGGGTATTTCCATCCTCATCCGGCTCCAGGTCACCATCGCTTAAGCTGTTGACTGCTGAATAATATGCCATCTGCAACGCATCCACCAGGATCAGCAGCACACAGATCGTGATCCACAAAAGGGGATCAGTACTTTCTCCCATACCATATTCTCCTGCCGTATCTTCCATGGATCCCATGGATCATGGGACAAAGAAACCAACTTGCATCATACCCCCCGCCCAGTCATGCGTCAACTCATACTTCAGGCTGCACATATACCCGCGGAACCCGTTGGTTGATATCGCAGGTCAGCTCGTAGGGGAATCTGCCGCTGAGCCGTCCAAGTTCCTCCGGCGTGATCTCATCTTTCCCGTCTTTTCCAAGGAGGATCACCGGATCAAACTCGCTTGCCTCCAGATCCGTGACATCGACCATGAACTGATCCATGCACACACGTCCCACAATGGGTGCCCGCTGTCCCCGGATCAGCACGGATCCCTTGTTGGACAGAAGCCTTGGATACCCGTCCCCATACCCGGCGGGAATGGTGGCGATCCTGCTTCGCCTTTTCGTGACGAAGGTTCCCCCATAACTGACGGGACATCCCTCCGGAAGCTCCTTGATATACGCAATATGGCTGACCAGCGTCATCACGCCTTTCAGCTTCATCTTGCTCCTGTCAACCTCTTCAGACGGATAGATTCCATAGATTGTGATGCCGGCCCGTACCGCATCCAACTGATACTCCGGTAACTCCATAATCCCGGCGCTGTTGCATACATGCCGCATCCCCGGATCCACGCCCAGGCTGCGCAGCATCTGTTCGAACTGCGCAAAGCGCTCAAACTGAGCTTTTGCAAATTGTTTATCCGCTTCATCTGCCCGTGCAAAATGGGTAAATGTCCCTTCCACAAGAAGATGCTCCAGCGCGCTGCAGCGCTGTGCCTCCATGGCGCCTGCCCTGGAGGCCTCGAATCCGATCCTGGACATGCCGGTATCGACCGCAAGATGGATCAATGCCTTCCTGCCCATCTTCCTTGCCGCTTCGTTCAGCTGGCAGGCCATGGAATACTTAAAGACCGCAGGCCGCAGCTCATTTCGCACAATGGTATCATAATCCTCCGGAAAGACAAACCCAAGGATCAGGATCGGCTTTGAGATTCCGGCCTCCCGAAGCTGCATCGCTTCTTCCACGGTTGCCACCGCGTATCCCCACAGATACTCATATGGCTCAGTCAGCCGCGCGATCCGCACCGCGCCGTGACCATAGGCGTCCGTCTTGATGACCGCAATCATGCGGGTCTCATCCTTCAGCCTGGCTCTCATGCTGCCAAAATTGGCAGCAACCGCGCCCAGGTCGATCCTGGCGCAGATTCTTTCATGCTCCATGTCGGCATACCTTTCATGACGGGATCATTGAATGATTGATCTTATAAGACAGCTGCATCAGGCTTTCGGAAAGGTGTACGCTTTGGACAGTCATATACGGAGGCACATCCAGGTCAGTATGCGCAAAATTCCAGATTCCCCTGACGCCGCCCGCATCCAGGACCGGCACCACCTTCCGGGCAGCCTCCGCCGGCACGGCAATGACCCCGATATCGATCTTGTTGTTTTCCAGGTAGCTGCTCAGCTCTTCCAGAGGATAGATCGGAATGGAATCATCTCCCTCATCCAGGTGCTTTGCCGGATTCCGGTCAAAGAATGCTTCTACGCGAAATCCCCGTTTCTGAAAGCCGACATAGCTGCCCACCGCGCGGGCAAGCCTGCCTGCCCCGATCACGATCAGATGGTAAGCACGATCCAACCCGAGGATCTTGCCGATCTCCTCATACAGATGGGCAACATTATACCCGTACCCCTGCTGCCCGAACCCGCCAAACAGGTTCAGGTCCTGCCTGATCTGGGAAGCCGTGACATTCATCTGGCTGCTCAGGTCCGCGGATGAGATGCGCACAACCCCCTTGTCCAACAACATTCCCAGATAGCGGTAATATCTCGGAAGGCGGTTGATCACTGCCTTTGAGATCCCTTTATTATCCATAAACCGTATACTCCTTTTCCCGGATAAGGCGAAATAATACAGTTATTCTACTTTTTAACAATGTTCTTGTCAACGACCTTGATTTTTTATCGATGAATCAATAAGATGATAAAAGGTCAAAACCCATGAAGCCGTTGCAGGCCTGCCTGCTGATATAGGGTTGTTTCCGGACAAGAATGAAACGCACGGAGGACATCATGATTCTCGCCTGTCATAATATCAGTAAATCCTTTGGAACCGATGCCATACTCAAAGAAGCCTCCTTTCATATGGAAGCGCATGAGAAGGCTGCCCTTGTCGGCATAAACGGAGCAGGGAAAACCACGCTGCTCCGCATTATCATGGGACTGGAACATGCTGACAGCGGCGAGGTGACACTGGCAAAGGGCGCTTCCATCGGATACCTGGCTCAGATGAACATGCTTTCCGGAGGCAGGTCAATCTATGATGAAGTTGCGCTTGTCATGCAGGACGTCATTGAGACGGAAAACCGGCTCAGGGAGATGGAAGCGCAGATGGATGCCATGTCTGGCGCCGCGCTGGACGATCTGATGGAACGCTACCACCAGACCCAGACGCATTTTGAACAGATGGGCGGATATGCCTGGAAAAGCGAGATCTCCGGTGTCCTGCGGGGGCTTGGATTTACCGAGGATGAGTTCGGCAAACCGGTGGATACCCTCTCCGGGGGGCAGAAAACCCGGGTCGCGCTGGGGAAGCTGCTGCTGTCCGCTCCGGATGTCATGCTTCTCGATGAGCCCACCAACCACCTGGATCTGAATTCCATTGAATGGCTGGAGAATTATCTTCTGAACTACCGGGGCAGCGTTCTTGTGGTTGCCCATGACCGTTACTTCCTGAACAAGGTGGTATCGAAGGTCATTGAGATCGACCAGGGGATTGTCACTTCCTTCTCCGGGAACTACAGCGTTTATTCGGAAAAGAAGCAACAGCTCAGGCAGATCCAGATGCATGCTTGGCTGAACCAGCAGGAACAGATCCGCCACCAGGAGGAGGTCATCGCGAAGCTGAAAAGCTTCAACCGGGAAAAATCCATCAAGCGGGCGGAAAGCAGGGAGAAGATGCTCTCAAAGATTGAGCGCCTGGAAAAGCCTTCCCAGGAACGGTCCGATATGCGTCTGACGCTGGAAGCAAGGGTGGAATCCGGGAAGGATGTCCTTACCGCGTCCCATCTTTCCAAATCGTTTGAATTCCCGCTCTTCGAGAATCTGGATATAGAGATCAAGCGAGGCGAGAAAGTTGCTTTAATCGGCAATAACGGAACCGGGAAGTCCACGCTCCTGAAGATCCTGATCGGCCGTATGGATGCGGATGAAGGAAGCGTTACGCTTGGGGCAAATGTGCATATCGGTTATTATGACCAGGAGCACCAGATCCTGCATCCGGACAAAACATTGTTTGAGGAATTGCAGGATGCCTGGCCCATGATGGGAAACACCCAGATCCGGGATACCCTTGCCGCCTTCTTGTTTACCGGTGATGATGTCTTCAAGCTCGTCCGTGATCTGTCCGGCGGCGAACGGGGCAGGCTCTCCCTTGCAAAGCTCATGCTTTCCAAGGCGAACTTCCTGATCCTGGACGAGCCGACCAACCATCTGGATATCATGTCCAAGGAGATCCTGGAGGACGCCATTTCCAGCTATACCGGCACTGTCCTTTGCGTATCCCACGACCGCTGGTTCATCAACCGCATCGCCACAAGGATTCTGGACCTGACCGGCCAGACACTGGTGGGATACGTGGGGAACTATGATTATTATCTGGAAAAACGGGAGGAACTGACCCAAAGGTTCGCGCAGTCTGCCACCCACTCTTCCGGCGGAACCATATCAGCTTCAAACACCACGCACCTTTCCATGGCATCTTCTGATCCTTCCAAAGAAAGCTCGGCCGGAAGGACTGATTGGGAAAGGCAGAAGAAAGAGCAAGCCCGGGCAAGGAAGAAGGAGGCGTGCCTGCGGGAGACAGAACAGGCTATCGCTCAGCTTGAGAAAAGAGATGCTGAGATTGACCGCCTCCTCTCCCTCGAAGAAGTATACACAGACCTGCCCCGGGTGACAGAGCTGACCGGGGAAAAGGCACAGATCCAGAAGCAGCTGGAAGAAAAATATGATGCGTGGGCAGATCTTGCGGAGGATTAGGAGCTTCGCCTGTTTTTCAGCGGCAAACCTACAATTGTGTGCCGTCGGCCCGGGCTATGTGATTGATTTTTGAGCTGTGCTATCGGATGAAAAGACAAGCAAGATGTACAAGTTATTTTGTAACAGATCCTTAGCATGTGTACCATCGTTCATTTACAGGAGGAAAACAATATGCAGGAATATGCTCCGGTGAAATCCGGGAAAGTAAGGGAAATCTATGACATCGGTGACAGCCTGATCATCAAAGCGACCGACCGCATCTCAGCATTCGACCATATCCTGAAGAATCAGATTACCGGAAAGGGGGAGATCCTGACAAAGATGTCTGCCTTCTGGTTTCAGATGACGAAAGAAATCATTCCAAACCATATGCTCTCTACGGATCCTGCAGACATGCCGGAATTCTTCCGCGCTCCAGGATTTGCCGGGAACTCTATGAAGGTAAAAAAACTGACCATGCTCCCTCTGGAATGCATTGTCCGCGGATACATCACCGGAAGCGGCTGGGCAAGCTATCAGAAAACAGGGAAAGTATGCGGGATCACTCTGGAGGAAGGGCTGAAGGAATCCCAGAAGCTGGCCGCGCCGATCTATACGCCATCCACAAAGGCGGACCTGGGAGATCATGACGAAAACATCTCCTATGAACAGTCTGTTGATGTGCTGGAAAAACAGTTTCCCGGAAAGGGAGAAGAATATGCGCGCGTCCTGAAAGACAAGACTCTTGCATTATATGAGAAATGTGCCGGCTACGCCCTTTCGCGCGGGATCATTATCGCGGATACGAAATTCGAATTCGGGCTGGATGAGAACGGCGTGATTACCATCGGGGATGAGATGCTTACCCCGGATTCTTCCCGGTTCTGGCCGCTGGAGGGATACTGTGTCGGAGCCTCCCAGCCCTCCTTTGACAAGCAGTATGTCCGTGACTGGCTGAAGGCAAATCCGGACAGCGATTATCTCCTGCCGGAGGATGTCATTGAAAAAACGATCCTGCGTTACAGAGAAGCCTATGACATCCTGACCACCGGTTAATCCGGCTGATAATCCAGAAGAAAACGCTCATAAGCATTAATAACGGTAGTGTCCCTGTGGACAATCGTCCGCGGAACATTATATGAATAATTCATATGCACATGGCCATGCACCATGTACTTCGGCTTGTATTTTTCAAGCAGCGTGTCAAACACCTGGAACCCCCTATGGGGCAGATCATCCTGGTCATTGATCCCCCGGATCGGGGCATGGGTCAGGAGGATATCAAAGCCATGGCTGCGCATCAGGGAAAAACGTGCTTTCCGTACCCTGGAAGCCATCTCCTTCTCCTTGTACTGGTGCGGCCCTTCATTGTAATTCATGGAGCCGCCCAGTCCGAAGATGCGGATGCCTTCATAGTGATATACCTTCCCGTCAATATCGATGCATCCGTCCGGATTCTTCCTGGCATATACCCCGTCATGGTTGCCATGCACATAAAGCAAGGGACAATTTGAAAACGTCACAAGAAACGAGAGGTACTGAGGGGGGAGGTCTCCCGCGGAAAGGATCAGATCGATCCCCTTCAGTCTCTCGCCATCATAATAATCCCACAGTGCTTTGCACGGCTCATCCGCTACCAGAAGGATCTTCATATCCGCTACCCTGTCATTCTACCGTTGTCATGGCAGGGGTGATGCGTCCCTGCAGCTCTACCTTTTCCCTTGCGTCCGCTGTCAGCTCCCAGCTCTTTGGGATGGAACCGATCACGCCATCCGCAAGATAATCCATCGTGATAATCTCCTCCGGAGTCAGAGATTCGTCTTTCCTGCCTGCGATGGAGCCGTCCTGCTTGTGGAACTGTCCCCAGAAGGGATTGAAATAATCCACATACATCTGCCCCTTCACTATATTGGTCAGCGTCTCGATGCCCCGTGGCAGCTCATCCGACATGATCAGATCGATGATCCCGCTCGAAATCCCCCACCAATAATTAATTGCAGGCTTTTCCTTGACCTCCCGGTCACTGTCCCAGTTGCCCTGGAGGAAATCCCGGATAATGCGTTCATAGAACCGTCCCCAGTTCCAGATGGGAGTCGCAAGCCGCTGCATCAGGCCGTTTCCGGTCATATACAAGCCATAGCTGCGGTCTTTCGAGGCAGGCGTAATCATGTCTGAATCAGAGACAACACGGATGTTTTCCCGCTCAATCAGCTGCTGGAAGGACTCTGTATCGGTCTGGCTGGACCAGTGAAGGTAAACCTTCGCGCGGGGATTGGTCATCTGCGCGCCCAGGGCAAATGCGTTGATGTCGGCTATGCTTCCGTAGTTCGGCAGCGGCGCCTGGTAGCCGATCTTGTCATTTGGCGTCATGGCCCCGGCAATCATGCCGCACAGAAACTTGGCCTCAAACAGCCTCCCGAAATAAGTTCGCAGCGTCCGGTAAGGCTGGCCGACGGAGCAATTGAGGATCTTTACCTCCGGATGCTCGATGGAAGCCTTCAGGCTCGCAGCCAGGAAACGGGTGCTGGTGGTGAAAATCAGGTGGTACCCTGAGGCAATTACCGATTCAATGAGCTCTGAGATATCGGAGCTGGACTCTTTCAGGAAATACGCGTCAGTATGGATCTTATCTCCGAATACATGCTCCAGCTGCATGCGGCCCAGTTCATGGGTATAAGCCCAGCTCGACAATTCCGCCGGGCGGTCATGGATAAACGCAACCTTCAGCTGTCCGACCTTATGGAGGCCGAAGAAACGGGTGAAGATGCTGCCCCCGCTATCCTGAGAGGGTTTAAACACCATGGATTCGTTCGTTTTGACCTGGCCTGTTGCAGGCAGGTCCTGCCAGATCTTCTCGACATCTGCTTTCATCTCGGCCGTACTCTTCCCGCGTACCTCATCATAAGGGTACAGGGAAAGGTAAAACAGGAGCGCGTCGCCGGCTGTAATGCCAAGACTTTCCCCTCCCTTTGCGTGGAAGATCTCCGCAAACCGGTTATACAGGGAACGGAAATCCATCTTCTCGTCATCCGTCCACTTCTCCCCGGTCTTCTTCCCGATCGCTTCTGTAAGCTGCGCAAAGCTGCCGCGCTTGGAAAAAGAAAGGTAATTGATCTGTGAGTCCTTGTAAAAATCCATGAACTCATAATAGATCTGGTTTTCGATGGAATCCTGTGGATAAGGCACCATCCGGGTGACCATGCCTTCAATGGAATCTGCATGGAAGTACTTCAGGACGCTGACACGCTTGTTGCCTTCCAGGACATAGAACCGGTTCATGTATTCATAGGCAACGATCGGATCCCCGACTCCCTGGTCAAGATGATATTTGACCACGCCCTCCCATTTCCGGGCAAATTCACTGTTATCCGGCATCAAAGGCATGAAATTGGAAGCAAAAGCTGCCTGCCTTCCTGCGGTTTTGGTTCCGACTACCTGATCCAGGGGGATGCTCACAAGGCCCAGAGGCTCTTCCGTCCTGACACTGCGGCTGTCAACGATTTCGTCCAGTGCCGGCAGATAGGGATACTCTCCCTGGGCAATTGCCTTCCGGTACGCTGCTTTACCGCTTTTTTGTGCCTTGAGATATTCTTCAGATGCCATTCAGTTCATCCTCCAGATGCTTTCTGACTGCGGAGATAAAGCCTTCGCTGCTGAGCTTTTTGACATGGGGCAGTGTCGTCATCAGTGCAAGATCGCCTGTCATTTCTCCCTCTTCTATCGTCCCAATCACGGACCGTTCCAGGACATCGGCAAAATGGACAAGGTCATCCAGTTTGTCTATCTGGGCGCGTTTCCGAAGGGCTCCGCTCCACGCGAAGATAGTGGCAACGGAATTGGTAGAGGTCTCTTCTCCCTTCAGGTAGCGGTAATAATGCCTCTGTACCGTTCCGTGGGCAGCCTCATATTCATACTTTCCTTCCGGATTCACCAGAACGCTGGTCATCATGGCCAATGAACCGAAGGCGGAGGAAAGCATGTCGCTCATGACATCCCCGTCGTAATTCTTGCATGCCCAGATAAAGCCGCCTTCGCTCTTCATTACCCTGGCGACCGCGTCATCAATCAGCGTGTAAAAATAACGGATATTTTCCGCTTCAAATCTCTCTTTGTAGGATTTCGCAAAGATACTGTCAAAAATCTCACGGAATCTGGCATCGTATTGTTTCGAGATGGTGTCCTTTGTGGCAAACCACAGATCCTGCCTGGCGTCCAGCGCGTATTCAAAGCAGCTTTTCGCAAAGCTTTCAATGGAACGGTCCATGTTATGCCATCCCTGCAGGATGCCGGGGCCGTCAAAGATATGGATCGGTTCCCGGATGATGGAGCCGTCATCCCCATTGAAGACCAGCTCGGCCTTTCCCGGACCGGGCACGACAATCTCACTGTTTTTATAGACATCGCCATAGGCATGCCTTGCAATCGTGATAGGCTTTTTCCAGGTCCGGACATTCGGTTCAATTCCGCGCACGATAATCGGGCAGCGGAATACGGTTCCGTCCATGATGGCGCGGATCGTACCGTTCGGACTCTTCCACATCTGCTTCAGGCCGTACTCCCGGACCCGGTCCGCGTTCGGCGTAATGGTGGCACATTTGACCGCAACCCCAAGCCTGAGCGCGGCATTCGCCGCTTCGATCGTGACCTGATCATTCGTCCTGTCCCGCTCCTGGAGTCCGAGGTCATAGTATTCGGTCTTCAAGTCCACGAAGGGCAGGAGCAGCTCGTCCTTGATCATCTTCCATAGAATCCGCGTCATCTCATCGCCATCCATCTCGACGAGGGGTGTTGTCATCTGTATCTTTTCCAAAGTCTCATTCCTTTCTTTCTTCGTTCCCGTTTCCCGGATGTAATTCCGGAGGCGAAATACTTCTTCCCTCTCCGATCACATTCCCGGGGCAATATATTTTCCCACCCCGATCATATTCCGGGAACAATACACTTCTCCCTCTCTGGTCACATCCCGGAGAGAATATAGTCCGGTTTTTCAGGTTTCATCCTGAAGGACAGCCCGGTTCTGTGCCAGGTAGGTAGCCAGGGAGATGATTGTGAGCGCAAGGGCAAGCCATTTCAGGATCTGCGCGGTAACACCGAGAAATCCTCCGAAATTGCCAAGCATCAGGATGACCATCAGCATCTGGAAGACTGTCTTCACCTTCCCCCAGATATTGGCTGCGATCACAACCCCCTTCTGTACTGCTACAAGGCGGAATCCGGATATGATGAATTCGCGGGCGATGATGATAATTACGATCCAGCTTTCAATCCTTCCAATGTCCACCAGGCAGATCAGCGCAGAGCACACAAGGAGCTTATCGGCAAGCGGATCCATGAATTTCCCAAAGGTTGTCACATAGTTATATCTGCGGGCAATATATCCGTCCAGGGTATCCGTCAGGCTTGCGACGATGAATACGATCATTGACAGGATATTGCCGGCAGGCTTCGGAACCCAGAGAATGAATACCACAAACAGCGGGATCATGCAGATCCTGGCA
>CAMORF010000004.1 GCA_946623485.1 uncultured Clostridia bacterium | reverse complement strand
TGATGGAGTCCATCGCACCGGTCACAACCACCTTTGAGCCGTCTCCTTTTTTTGCCCCCCGGAACATGCAGTCAGCCTTGTTCGGCTCCACGACAATCATCTTCGGCGGATTGTCCGGATAGAGGGAGGCAAAATACCCCACCGCGGATCCCGCCATAGCGCCGACCCCTGCCTGCACAAACACATGGGTCGGCCGTTCGCCAAGCTGCTGGGCAGCCTCGTCAGACATCACGCCATACCCCTGCATGATCCAAAGGGGGATATCCTCATATCCGTCCCAGGAGGTGTCCTGCACGATCACGCCATGCTCAAACTGTCCTGCCATCGAAGCTGCCTTACGGACGCACTCGTCATAATTCAGGTCCTCGACGGTAACCTCCGCGCCAAGCGCCCGGATGTTATCCACCCGCGACTGGCTGGTGCCCTTCGGCATCAGGATGATGCAGCGCTGCCCCAGCTCCCGGGCTGTCCAGGCAACCCCGCGCCCATGATTCCCATCCGTGGCGGAGATGAACACTGCGCTTCCCAGCTTCTTTCGGAAGGCTTCTGATTTCAGCACACTGTACGGCAGATCTGTAATCTCCATCCCCATTTCCCGGGCAAGATATTTTGCCATGGAGTAAGCGCCGCCAAGCACCTTGAAAGAATTGAGCCCGAACCTCCAGGATTCATCCTTGACACAGATCCTCCCGACCCCCAGGTACTCCGCCATTTTTTTCAGATCCTGGAGAGGCGTTTCCCGGTACTGCGGAAAACTTCTGTGGAAATTCCTTGCCTTAGTTACTTCCTCTTTGGACATCAACGGAAGATACCGGTCATCCGTCTTCGGAAGATGATTTGCGATATACTGCAGATGGATTGTTTTCATACAAGACTCCTTGCTTCAATATAGTAACGCTTCTCGACCGCTTCCCCCATGGAAAATGTTTTTCTCGGGAGCGCGCCGTCTGCCGCGACTGCGGGGAAGAGCCTGTGCTTATCCATCGGAGGAAGGAGAAACCCCGCATTCCCATCTTTGGCCGCCAGATTTCTGAGGGCTTCCTCGCCATGGATATAATCGATCCGGTACCCTTTCTGCTGTATGAGCAGATCCAGCGCATTTTGCAGGGCTCCGACTTCGATGCCGGACGATGGATGGTCAATCAGCAATACCTTTTCCTCCCCGCCGTAAAGCACCGGGATCGCATATTGATGCTCGCCGGCTTTTGTTCCCTGCGGGGCAATGCACGCGTCCTGATTCTGATCCTTCAGGATGGAGAGCGTCTCCTCAGCCATCATGGCACCGCAGGCCCTGCCTTCCGAAAACAGGATCCGGTGGATCGGCTCAAAAACAATCCCTTCCTCATGAATATTCTCCAGTTCGCACAGCGCGTACCTGCAGGGGTGGTTTGCCCGTTCCTCTTCCGGAACCGTCTTTTTGATCTCCTCCCAATTCGCTTTTGCCGTAGCGAGAGAATGGTTGCCATCCCCCATTGCCATCAGCATGGCTTTCCCGGTTCCATAGGTTTCTTCGGCCTTGTCAAACAGCGCACCCATCGCCGCAAGGGCACCGCCCATCTGTTCTTCAGCCAGGAAGGTTCCGGTCACATGGCCGCCGCCCAGCATCAGGTCCGTATCATATACTGCCTCGCCGCCCGCGTCCTGGAGCGGTTCGATCACGGTACGGTCCGGATCATCGATCAGGATAAGGATGTGCGGCAGCTCCAGCATCGCGCCTTTGCGGATCTTCAGCCGCGGCGGAATCCGTTCCACAATTGTTTTCTCCGTGGAACGGATCAGCGAAACAGCGCCTGCCTGATAGTCAAATGCATCCAGGTCTACGCTGATTACCAGTCCCAGGCGGCTTCTGCCTTCCACGCTTCTTTTTACAAGGATGCAGCCCTTTGGAAGCGTCTTCAGGATTCCTTCTTCCACATATGCCTTCATGGTTTTGCGGATCTCCCGGATCCGCTGCTCCTCCGTGCTCTTTCCCAGATAATATTCCGGCAGCATAAGCCTGAGGGTGGACGGAGCATCGCCGACAAGTTCCTCCGCCTTCTGCCAATAGGCAGGGTCAGACGTATACTGGTCACAGGCAACCACCGCCCATTTCCCATAATCCGTCCCCTTTCCAGGCAGCATGATATTCGGGATCTTTAATCCCAGTCTCTCCCATGTATGATTCATGTTCATTCCTCACCCAAGTTTGTTATTCCTCACCCGGACCCTTTATTCCACATCCAGGTATCTTTTCTCACCCGGACCTATATTCCACATCCAGGCATCTCATTCTTCACCCGAACATTCCACGGATGATCCTGACCGTCTCCTCGCCAATCCGTTTTTGGGCTTCTTTTGTCGAAGCGCCGATATGCGGTGTCAGGGAGATCTTCGGATGATGGAGCAGCCGCTCATCCCTGCAAGGTTCCTGCACATAAACGTCCATCGCCGCGCCGGAAAGATGGCCGCTGTCAAGCGCGTCGCACAATGCATCCGTATCCACCAGGACGCCGCGCGCCGTGTTGATCAGAAACGCTCCATCCTTCATCAAAGCGATCTTCTCCGCAGTCAGCAGTGCCGGAGAATCCTTTCCTGCCGGCAGATGCAGCGATACAAAGTCAGAAGCTTTCAAAAGCGAATCCAGATCCTTCCACGTATACGGAAGGGCTTCCTTCGGCCCGCTCCGGTTGGTATAGATCACATGCATCCCCAGCGCCTTTGCCCTGGACGCGGTCTCCTGAGCGATCTTCCCCATACCGATCAGGCCAAGCGTCTTCCCGCACAGTTCAATCCCCTTGTATGCCTTCTTCTCCCATTTTCCCTCCCGCATGGTCACATTCGACACATACAAAAAACGGGCAAGGGCAAACATATGCGCAATCGCAAGTTCCGCAACGGAAGCGCTTGAGGCGGTGGGAGTATTGCTGACCGTGATCCCATGTTCCCTTGCGTAGGCAACATCAATATTGTCCATCCCGACTCCGCCCCGGATGATCAGCTTCAGCCTGCCAGCTTCAAGCGCCGCGTCTATGACCGGCTCACGCACCTTCGTGGCCGACCGCACAACCAGGACATCGAATTCCTTCACCTTTTCCTTCAGTTCCTCTGCCTCAAAGAACTGCTGCACGACCTCGTACCCCGCATCCTCAAGGGTCTTCACAGCAGCCCGATCCATTCCATCAGAAGCCAATACACGTACCATACCTTTATTCTCCTTTCCTCACTTTACATCAGTTCCAACCCCTCCGTAAAAACATGGAACCGTTCGCTTTTTGGATTGATTCTTCAGGTAAATCTGGATCTGTATTTCTTTTATTCCGTTAGAAAGATGTTTAGCAGTTGATTTTTCAGATAGTTTCATCTTGAATATATGCCCCGCGCGAAGCCGTAAGGATCCATGAACCAATGACCTGTTGTACCATCTCCATCGCTCAGAACGCAAAGCGTTCTGAGCTGAGATCGTTACATACTGTTTCCAGATCCCGGGGCCTGTGCGGGGCAGTACGCGGATCACGCCTCAGCGGTTTGCCTTCTCGAATTCCTTCATGAAATCGATCAGTGCCTCAACCCCTTCCTTTGGCATGGCGTTATAGATCGAAGCCCGCATGCCGCCGACAAGGCGGTGTCCCTTCAGATTCGTAAATCCACGCTCCACGGATGCGGCGACGAACTTTTTATCCAGCTCATCATCCCCGGTTCGGAACGTGACATTCATCATCGAACGGCTGTCCTTCTGTACGCCGGACTTATAGAAATCCGTTGTTTCGAGATAGTCATACAGCATCGCAGCCTTCTCTTCATTGCGCTTCTTCATGTTCTCAAGGCCGCCGACATCATTCAGGATCCAGTCAAGCACAAGCTTGCAGATATAGATCGCGTAAGTCGGCGGCGTATTGATCATGGAATTCTTATCCGCCTGCGTCGCGAAATCCCAGATCTTCGGGCACAGGCCGCTCTTATTGCCCAGAAGATCCTCCCGGACAATCACCACCGCGAAACCGGCCGGCGCCATATTCTTCTGGGCCCCGCCATAGATCATGCCATACTTCGTCACATCCACCGGTTCTGACAGGATGCAGGACGAAAGGTCAGCAACCAGCGGCACATTGCCGGTTTCCGGCAGCCAGTGCCACTTTGTCCCGAATATCGTGTTGTTCTCGCAGATGTGGACATAATCCGCGTCCGGGTTCAGGGTTAGTTCCTCCTGCTTCGGGATACGGGTAAAGTTCTCAGATTCCGTCGAGCCGGCCAGACGCGCATCCTTCAGATACTTCTTCCCTTCCTTGTACGCGCCGCCGGAGAAATTCCCGGTCACGATGTAATCCGCGGTGCCTGTTTTCGCCAGGTTCAGGGGAATCGCCGCAAACATTCCGGTGGCGCCGCCCTGCAGGAACAGGACCTTGTAATGATCCGGGATGTTCATAACCTTGCGCAGGTTTTCCTGGCAATCGCAGATAATCTTGTCGTAGACCTTCGAACGATGGCTCATCTCCATGACGCTCATTCCGGAGCCTTCATAGTTCAGCAGTTCCTTCTGAGCCCGCACAAGCACCGGTTCCGGAAGCATGGACGGTCCGGCCGAAAAGTTATAGATCCTGTTCTCAAGCATAATGAATCCCTCCTGGTTATAGATATTGCTGGTTCCTTCACAGGGCTCAGGGCCTGCCATTCAGGGTCTTCCATGAATGAATCCGTGCAGATCAGAGCATGCCCAGTACGCCTGTTTCCTCGTTAAATGCGCAGATCAGCTCATCAAGCGCTTTCGCCTGATGATGCACCGCATCCCAGGTTCCTTCCGTATCATACCACAAAGCGTTCAGATCTTCGATCCTCATTCCCTGCTGCTCGACCCAGGTATAGTATTTCAGGTTATGGATCCGCTTACGTGACGCGTAGGTCAATTCCTCCATATTGTCCGTCTTCAGGTTCAGCATATGGAGGTGATGATCAAGCTGCGCGGATACTGTGCTGTAGGCGCCGTACATCTGATTCAGTTCCTCGATCCGGCTTCCATACATCACGGCAGAATCCGTAAGGACGGTACCGACAACATCATGCTCTGTCAGCTCATAATACTTTGCCATCTTAATGCAGCACAAAACGTTCGCGATGCCGCTGATGCCAAGCCAGGTCAGCTTTTCAACCAGTTCCTCGTCAAGCTTCAGCTCTTCCTTCAGGTATGCCTGACCCTCGGGCGTATTGAACAGGCGCAGCAGTCTCTGGGAATCCTCGTCATCGATATCAATGACCATGTCCGTATTCCTGACATTGTGGATCCACGGGACATGCTTGTCGCCAATCCCCTCGATCCGGTGTCCGCCAAAGCCATTTTCCAGAAGCGTCGGGCACTGAAGGGCTTCCCCGACCGCAAGCTTCAGGTTCGGATAAAGCTCCTTCAGGCGGTCGCCTGTGGACATGGTTCCCGCGGACCCGGAAGTAAAGCAGGCGCCGGCAAACCTGTCGCCGTCCCGTTTCACCGCTTCAAAAACCTCCGCAAGGGCATTTCCCGTAACGTTGTAATGCCAGAGCGGATTGCCCATCTCCGCAAACTGGTTAAAGATCATGTACTGGGGATCCTGCTTCAGCTCATTGGTCTTGTCAAAGATCTCTTTGACATTGCTCTCACAGCCTGGAGTCGCGATGACTTCCGCGCCGATCTCATGAAGCCAGTCAAAGCGTTCCTGGCTCATCTCCGCCGGAAGGATCGCCACGCCCTTTGCCCCAAGCAGTGCTGAGTTGAACGCGCCGCCCCTGCAGTAATTCCCGGTGGAAGGCCATACTGCCTTCTGCGTATCCACATCAAACTGTCCTGTCACAAGACGCGGAGCCAGGCATCCAAAAGAAGCGCCGACCTTATGACAGCCGGTGGGAAACCACTTCCCGACCATGGCGATGATGCGGCATGGCACTCCCGTAAGCGTGCCGGGAAGCTCGATGTAATTCGGAACCTTGTTGTACAGTCCGCCGCTTTCCTTCGCTTCATTTTTCCATGTAATCCGGAAAAGATTCAGCGGATTCACGTCCCACAGTCCCGTTTTCTTCAGTCCTTCCATGACCTTCTCCGGCGTATGCTCCGGATGCATCATCTGGTCGATGGTCGGAATCAGGATCTTGTTATCCTTCGCTTTTTTGATATTATGCGCAAGCGCATCCTTCCGGATGCTCAGGTCAATCTTAACCACTTTCGTTACCCCTTTCAAACTTCGGTTTCTCAGGATCTGTAAACATCACACCTGACCATAGGATTGCATTTATGATTTGGTTGATTATCAAGGTTGTTTTTTGATCTGTGCGATCCTTCAGCTCCTTACCCATGAATCATTGTCCCGGTATGCCCGCTGATCCCGTCCCTTGCCTTTTCCAGCAAGGTAATCAGCGTCCTGCGCCCCGGCCTGGAGCGGACGAACCGTACTGCCGCTTCTACCTTCGGGAGCATGGAACCGGGGGCAAATTCCCCTTCATCGATGTATTTCTGTGCCTCATCCGCACTCAGGTCATCCAGATCTCTTTGGTCCGGTTTCCCGAAATGCACCGCTGCCTTCTCAACCGCAGTTAAGATGATCAGCGTATCTGCCTCCACTTCCTCTGCCAGCCGCTCAGCGGCAAAATCCTTATCGATCACGGCGGCAGCGCCTTTCAGGTGATGTCCGTTTGTGCGGAATACCGGGATACCGCCTCCCCCGCACGCGATCACGACATGATTCGTATCAACGAGGGATTTTATGGTCTGGATCTCTATGATGGAAACCGGCTGGGGGGAAGCGACTACTCTGCGGTATCCCCTGCCTGCATCTTCAATCACATCATAGTTCCGTTCCGCGATCAGCTTTTCCGCCTCCTCCTTTGTCATGAAGGGGCCGATCGGCTTCGTCGGGTGCAGGAAAGCCGGATCCTCCGGATCTACCTCCACCTGTGTGAGGACCGTCGCAACCCCCACATCAATCCCGCGGTCGAGCATCTCCTCCCGCATCGCATTCTGCAGGTCATAGCCGATATATCCCTGGCTCATCGCTACGCAGACAGACAAAGGAACGGTTACATACTGGTCAGGATCAGACCGGACCAGCTCACTCATCGCGTTCTGAATCATGCCAACCTGAGGGCCGTTTCCATGTGCGATTACAACCTCATAGCCTTCCTCAATCAGATCAGTGATCGCCACAGCAGTCTCCCTGGTCGCGATCATCTGCTCCGGAAGGTTCTTCCCGAGTGCATTTCCGCCCAATGCGATTACCACTCTGTGTGCCATATTCTGCTCTACCTCTTATCATCTTCCCGAAATGGATTTACGGCAGATCCCCCCCTGAATGATATTCGCGGCAGATCTGCCTGAATTGAATTCGTGCCAGCTCCTTACCGGAACAGCCTCGGCTTGTTTCTCTCCGCCAGCCGCCTCAGCGTCCCCTGTGGATCCTTGCATTTCGCGAGGAAAATCATCGCCGCGATAATATAAGGTTTATAGGAAGCCTCTTTATACAAGGGATCCAGGTAACGGTTGAAGACGGAAGCATCCACCTCACCCGCCTCGCAGGAAACCCCGCTGATGTCAGCCGGCAGGCAATGCAGATAGAGCGCTTTTCCATCCTTTGTCGTCTTCATCAGTTCCTCACTGCAGGTCCAGTCTTTGTGCGTCGCGTTCTGTGCGAGAAGCTCCTTCTCCAGCGCGTCAATGCCATCGAAATCCCCCTTGCCGTACAGCTCGGTCCGTTTTTCCATGGCTGCGAAGGGTGCCCAGCTCTTGGGATAAACGATATCCGCGTCACGGAATGCTTCCTGCATGCTTGCCACCTTCGTAAAGCTGCCGCCGCTCTTTTCCGCATTCCGGCGCGCGATCTCTTCGCACTCCGGGAACACGTCATAACCTTCCGGATGGGCAAGGACAACATCCATGCCAAAACGGGTCATCAGGCCGATCACGCCCTGCGGCACGGACAGCGGCTTTCCATAGCTGGGGGAATAGGCCCATGTCATGGCAAGCTTTTTGCCCTTCAGGTTTTCCACGCCTCCGAAATAATGGATGATCTCTTCCATATCCGCCAGGCACTGCGTCGGATGGTCCACATCGCACTGAAGGTTCACCAGTGTCGGCTTCTGTTCCAGGATGCCATGTCGGTAGCCCTCAGTCACCGCGTCTACGACGGTCTTCTGATAGGTATGGCCCTTGCCGATATACATATCATCCCTGATGCCGATGACATCCGCCATGAAGGACACCATATTCGCGGTTTCCCTTACGGTTTCACCATGGGCGATCTGGCTCTTCTTCTCATCCAGGTCCTGGACCGCGAGCCCCAGCAGGTTGCATGCGGACGCAAAGGAAAACCTGGTTCTCGTGGAATTATCGCGGAAGATGGATATTCCAAGCCCGGAATCAAAGATCCTTGTGGAAATATTCTTTTCCCTCATATGCCGCAGCGCGTCAGCCACGGTGAAGACTGCCATGATCTCATCATCCGTCTTATCCCAGGTAAAGAAAAAATCATTCTCATACATGTCGCTGAACTTCAGCGTGTCCAGTTTGTCGATAAATGCCTGTAAGCCTTTGTCCATCTTTCAATCCTTTCTCTCATACGGCTGCATCATTCTCTTCCGGCAGTTTCCTTCCTCGCAGATCCTTCATCCTTGCAGAATCTCATTGCCTGTCTTCACAGAATCTCATTCTCTGACTTCACAATCTGCCTTCACAGAATCTCATTATCTGTTTTTCCCGCGCGGAACACAGTGACATCGTCGGTCTTTTCCTCTGTCGTGTAGAGCGGGATCGCAGCAGTCAGGACCGCGCACACGCGCACCAGATCCTGTTTCCATGTAATCTCGTTCGGCGCATGGGCCTGGCTCTCTGCCCCGGGGCCAAATCCGACGCAGGGGATTCCATATCGTCCCTGGATCGCGACACCATTGGTGGAAAATGTCCACTTGTCAATCAGCGGGCGGTCACGGAGCGCCTTCTGGCTGTCCGGACCCATGCGATGCTCCCCATATAAAGCTTTATGCGCATCCACCAGGCACTTGACATGCGCCGCGTTTTCCTTGTTGATCCAGGTCGGGAAATAAGCTTCTGTCTCATAGACCTCACCGGTCCATGCCGGCCTCGCGTACATGTACATGGAGACCTTCACGTCATCCCCGTACTTCCTCACCGAGGGCAGTTCCTCGATCTCCTTCAGACAGCTGTCCCACGTCTCTCCAGCCGTCATCCTGCGGTCAATGGAAATCGCGCAGGAATCAGCCACCGCGCAGCGGCTCGGGGAGGTATAGAAGATCTGGGAAACCGTGCAGGTCCCCCTTCCGAGGAACCGCGCATCCTCATAATGCTCCGGGTTGTACTTCGGGTCAAGCATCTTCACCAGTCCCTTAATCTGGGTGCTGTCACTGCATCCGTTGTTATTCAGGGCCCGGACATCACTGATAATGTCTGCCATCTTATAGATCGCGTTATCCCCGCGTTCCGGCGCGCTGCCGTGGCAGGAAACGCCATGCACATCCACACGGATCTCCATCCTGCCCCTGTGCCCTCTGTAGATTCCGCCGTCTGTCGGCTCCGTGGAAATGACAAATTCCGGGCGGATCTTGTCCTTGTTGACAATATACTGCCAGCACAAGCCATCGCAGTCCTCCTCCATGACAGAGCCGACCACCATGATCTTATATCCTTCCGGAATCAAGTCCATCTCTTTCATGATCTTCACCGCATAGACGGCAGAGGCGGTTCCGCCCTCCTGGTCAGATCCTCCGCGTCCATAGATGACATCATCATCCTCCCATCCTTCATAGGGATCCGCGGTCCAGTTGTCACGGTTTCCGATCCCGACGGTATCGATGTGCCCGTCTATGGCAATGATCTTCTTGTCATCGCCGATATCACCATTCTTTCCGGCCCATCCGATCACATTGCCGAGGCCGTCGATCTCAACCTTGTCAAAACCGACCTTCTTCATCTCTTCCTGAATGCACATGACGACATCCTTCTCCTCGCAGCTTTCGCTGGGGTGGGAGATCATCGCGCGCAGGAACGCGGACATATCCTTCTTGTATCCTTCTGCAGCTTCTCTGATCTTCGCGTAATCAAGCTCCATCATTCCATTTCCTCCATGCAGGCCAGCCTGTATACAGATGTATATGCCTGTTAATAACAGTAATTCTTCTTACCAAACTTTTTGTTTGATCCTGTTTCATTCCACTATATCAGTTTGTTCACACTTGTCAAGTTTGATGCAGATAGCTGGTCAGGACCGGTGTCAGAGCCGGTATCAAGAACGGTACATGATCGGTGTCAAGGCCGGTACCAGGTATGTTCCATCGGAAGCTTCCGGCGCAGCCTGTGATCCTTCGCATAGTACGCGCCGGCGATTGCAGGGGCGATGGGGATTGTGGTAATCTCCCCGATTCCTTTGCTTCCATAGGAGACTCCCATCAGCTCGTCCTTCTCCACATAGATTGCCTTAATCTGCGGAACCTGCGTCGCCCTGAGGAGCCCGAGAGTTCCGAACCTGGCCTTAGGCCGGCAGTCTTCCAGCGGGAAATCCTCGGTCAGCGCGTAGCCCATTCCCATCACTGCCCCGCCTTCGATCTGGCCCTGGATGGAAATCGGGTTTACAACCTTGCCGGCATCAAAGGCAGAATAGATGCGTTCCACCTTCCCTTCCTCATCCAGGATTGCGCAGCAAGCCGCATATGCGTAGGCAATATGGCTCTTCGGATTCGGCTTGTCCGCGCCAAGGGGATCTGTCGGTTCATAATAACGATAGGAAAACTGCATCCCTTCCAGGAATTCCAGTACGCGGTATGGATCTTTTACCGGGGATCCACTGATGGAAGTCTGGGAGCCTTTCCTGCCATAGGTGCCCTGGTCTAAGCCGGTACCTCTTCCTGAGATGCTCCCGTCTTCGTGGATCGTCATATTCGGGCTTACAAAGGGCTCCTGTGTTATTCCGGGCGCATAAGCATTCCCGGTTCCATAGGAAACAACATCATCCGGCCCGATCCTTGGATGAGTGCATGCGTCACTGCCCTGAAGCAAAGCAAGAAGCTCCTTCTGTACCTGTTCCACGATCTTGTGATCTGCACTTGAGAGCCTGATGTTCTCCTTCGTCTCATGCTGTTCAAGTACCATCCCGGCAGCGGTCATTGCGTCCCGCAGGAGGAATGCCGCCCCGCGCACGGCTTCTCCTGTGACCAGTGTCTGCCTGGAGCCGGAGGTCATGCCGGAATCCGGCGCATTTTCCGTGCTGCAGATTCCCATCAGAAGCCGATCCTTCGGAAGGCCTGTCGCTTCCGCCGTATCCTGGCAAAATACCGTATAGCCCCCCTGCCCGATGTCAGAAGCACAGGTGTAGATGACCACCCTTCCATTCTCCACGCAAAGCCGGGCATTTCCGTCATCCACAAGCCCGACGCCCACACCCGCGTTTTTCATGGCGCAGGCAATGCCTGCCCTTGCCCGGTTTGCCTCATAGAAGGGACGCACTGCCTCCAGCGCTTCCTTCAGGGAAGTAGACACATCGGCGATCTGCCCGTTCGGCAGGATCTTTCCCGGCGAAATGGCATTCCGGTAACGGATTTCCCACGGAGAGATCCCCACCTTTTCGGCCAGCAGGTTCAGAACGGATTCCAGCGCAAATTCCGTCTGGCATACGCCAAATCCCCGGAACGCCCCGGCCGGCGGATTGTTGGTATAGTATCCGTATCCGCGGATGTCCGTGTTCTGGTAACAGTATGGCCCCACCGCATGGGTGCAGGCCCGTTCAAGCACCGGGCCGCACAGCGATGCGTAAGCGCCGGTATCAAAGGTGAATTCGCAGTCAATCGCCTGAAGGATACCTCTCTCGTCACAGCCCAGGGTAAATGTTCCCTTCATGGCATGGCGCTTCGGATGGAATTCAATGGATTCCTGCCTGGAGAGCTTCATCTTCACCGGCCGATGGAACTTCCAGGCTGCGAGGGCGGACAGATGCTGGACGGACACATCTTCCTTTCCGCCAAATCCGCCGCCGATCAGCTGATTCTCCACGACCACCCGCTCCTCCTCCCATCCGAACATATGGGCTGTCTCCGCGCGGGTCGCGTAAGCGCCCTGATCCGTGGAAAGAATCTTCACGCCGTTTTTATATGGGAAGGATACTGCACACTCCGGTTCCAGAAATGCGTGTTCCGTAAAGGGGGTTTCAAAGTGTTCCGTTACCACATATTTCGATTCCGCGAGTGCTTTCTTCGGATCTCCCCGGACTATATGCCTGGAAGCGCACAGGTTTCCTCCCGGATGGAGCTTTGGGGCATCCGGGGCAGCCGCCTCATCAGGCGTGCGGACGGGTGTTAAGACCTCATATTCGATCTGGACAAGTTCCTTAGCCTTTTCAAGAATATAAGCAGACTCTGCGACGATCAGGCACAGGGCATCAGCACACATATGGGTGATGCCGCCTTCTTCGATCATGACGTCCCAGTCATGGATAATGTGCCCGACCTTGTTCACCGGGACATCCCTGGCGGTCAGAACGCCGATGACGCCAGGAAGCGCCTGTGCCCTGGACACATCAATCTTCAGGATTCTTGCCCTTGCATACCTGGACCGGACCGCGCCGCACACAGCCATGTCAGGAAGGTCCGGTTCCACGATCGTACACACGGGGCACC
Organism: uncultured Clostridia bacterium; assembly: GCA_946623485.1. Lineage (GTDB taxonomy): Bacteria > Bacillota > Clostridia > Lachnospirales > Lachnospiraceae > Porcincola. The sequence continues at coordinate 10,126 of CAMORF010000004.1, read as the reverse complement.
CCGGATCATCAGCCCGGCATACCACATCGCCTGCTTTCAGGCGGCCGCTGTTTCCAGACCGCGCGCCGAAAACCACATATGCGCCCCCTGCTCCTTCCTTTGCAAGCGCAGTCTCCAGCTCCAGCGCACGATCGCTGCTCTCGCGGACAAAATATTCCGGCCCGATATCATCAGGATACTTGCCGTATCCAAGGGTTTTTCTTCTGACATCCACGCGGAAGGCGGGAACGCCGACACCATAGCTCCTGCCTTCCTCCCTGCTGCGGTCAATCTGCGCATCCCCCCGAAGGACTGCGCCGGCAAGGCGGATTCCCTCTATGATCTTCTGATACCCGGTACACCGGCAGACATTGCCCCGGATCGCCTGCCTGATCTCATCCTCTGACGGATCAGGATTGACATCAAGCAGTGCCTTCGCGCTCATCACCATACCAGGGATACAGAATCCGCATTGAACCGCCCCGCAGGTGCCGAACGCGTATACAAAGGTTTCTTTTTCCTGCAGGCTCAGCCCCTCCACGGTAAGAATCCGCTTTCCCGCTGCCTTTGATGTTTTCAGGACGCAGGCTCTGACAGGTTTCCCGTCCGCGAGAATTGTACAGGCACCGCAGGCTCCCTGGGAGCACCCGTCTTTTACGGAGTACAGCTTCAAATCATCCCTGAGAAAGCGAATCAAAGGCTTGTTTTCCTCCGTGCTCACTTTCTTTCCATTCACCGTAAATGTATAGATTGCTCCCATAAACTGTTCCCTTTCAATTGTAACAAAATTCCAGCTTTCTCTTAATCACTCATGCATCCGGCTTGTCTTCGCATGTATATGCTGCGTTGTTGTCAGTCGACGTAGGTTTTTCTCCGAGTATGCGAATGAGCATATTATGCAGCCGAATTCTACCCTGCACAAGCCAGGAAAAAACAAACACAATATAAGAAATTATAACTGAACAGTTCCCTGATATAAAACGGATCCTGCATACCCCAACAACCCCATCGGTGCCAGGCACCGATGGGGAGCAAAAACATGTTTGTTATGAGACTGTCATTGGCATGAGTCAGATGAGCCAGGAATCATCCCGGATCACAGCCTGAATCAGGAGGCGAAGCGGTTCATAAAGGCCGCAGCCGGCATCCGACACATCAAAATCCTCTGTCTTTCCGGCAAAGCGAAGCCGGACCTTTGTCCCTCCGAGCACCAGGAAACCGGTATTCTCTGAATGCTCCATATCCTCCTCGTTCCAGAACAAGGTCAGCTTATCCCGGTACGGACGGCCGGAATACGGGCAGAACACAGCGCAGTTCCCGCATTCGTTGCACATGCCGTCAACATGGAGGATCTGCTCCTTTTCAAGCCCCGGAACCTTGACCGCAACATTGGCCCGGTTGGGACAGACATCGGTACAGACTTCGCAGACTGTCGCGCATCCCAGGCACCGTTTCTCCGGCAGCGTATCACAGTCATCGCACAGGATTCCCTTTTTGTCTTTACACCTTCCGACGTCATCGGAACCATTCTCTTTCGCGTATGCTTCAAAATCAATTCCTGCAATCGCACCGGCCGCAGCCATCGCGTCGGCAATCCCCTTTACGACCGTGGCAGGCCCTCTCCTGCAGTCGCCGATGACATAGACCCCGTCCAGGCTGGACATGCAGTTTTCATCTGTCACCGGACGCCCTTTTTCATCAAATGCGGCACCGGCATGTTCCAGCAGGCTGTGATCCACACGCTCTCCGACAGCAGTGATCACACAGTCGCAGTCAATCCAGGTCTTTTCCCCTGTATCCACAGGGCTTCTTCTGCCTCCCGCATCCGGCGCGCCAAGCTTCATGACGCTGCATTCCAGCTTCCCGTCTTTCCAGCCGACCGGCGCAAGCAATTCCCGGAAAGTGACTCCATCCGCAAGGGCTTCCTTCAGTTCTTCCTCGTCGGCAGGCATGTAGCGTCTGGTCCTGCGATATACCAGACTCACTTCCCTGACGCCCTTGACGCGCAGCGCCGCCCTGGCAACATCCATGGCGGTATTGCCGCCGCCGATCACAACGACCTTTTCCCCGAGCTTCAGGGCACTGTCATCATATTTGATTCTGGTCAGGAACTCCAGCGCGTCCAACGCGTCTCCGTAAGACAAAGCGGGGCTTCCATGTTTCCAGGCGCCTACCGCAAGGAGGATATCCGTATACCCCTCCTTCCTCAGGTCTTCCAGATCTGTGACCTCACACCCGGTCTTGAACTTCGCGCCATACCTTGCGCACAATTCAATATCCCGGTCAATGGCCTGGTCTGAAATCCTGAACCCTGGGATTGCCCTGCGCACGACACCGCCCAGGACATCTGCCTTTTCATATACGGTGACAGGTATGCCGGCCCTCGACAGGAAGCTGGCCGCGGCAAGACCGGCCGGGCCTCCTCCAACAATGGCAGCTTTCTTTCCCGTTACAGCCTGTGGAAGCGATACATCCTTCAGGATCAGATCTGCTGCCTCTTTTGCTGCCTGCAGCTTGACCTCCCGGATATGGACGGTTTCCTCGTAGTGGCTGCGCATACAGCGATCCCCGCAGGTATGAGGGCAGATCGTTCCGGTAATGAACGGAAGCGCATTTTTCTCCAGGATGATCCTGAGCGCATCCTCGCTCCTGCCTTCCTCCATGGCTCTCAGATATGCCGGGATATCCTGATGGATCGGGCAGCCTGAGCGGCATGGCGCATCAAAGCAATCCATGAGGGGCAGGCTTTCTTCCTTTTTCCTGGAAGGAAGCGGCTTCATGCTCTTACGGTTTCTTTCCCTGCCCAGCGCTTCCTCCGCAAGGCCTGCAACCTTCTCAACATCTACCCCGGCCCAGGCTTTGTCCGGAAGATCCATGAGAAGCTGCCCGATCTGGTGCAGTCTCAGGTATCCGCCTGGCTTGAGGATCGTCGTTGCCATGGTGACCGGCCAGACACCGGCTTCTGCCAGATCACGGATATTGAAATAATCCGCCCCGCCCGAATACGATATGCGCAGCTTTCCGTCAAACTGCTTTGCAACTCTGGACACAAGCTGGATGGTCAGCGGATAGAGGCTGCGCCCGGACATATACATCTCTTCGCTGGGCAGCTCCCCGGCCTTGACATCCACAGGGAAGGTATTGGTCAGCTTCATGCCAGCCGACAGGCCAAGACGTCCTGCAAGAGCTATCAGACGCTCGAACATCGGGACGGCATCCTCCCACTGAAGGTCTGTCGTAAAGTGATGGTCATCAAACACAATATAATCATACCCCAGGCCGTCAAGTGTCTTTCTCGCAAACTCATATCCCAAAAGCGTCGGATTGCATTTTACGTATGTATTCAGTTTTTTCTCCTGCAGCAGGTAGGATGCGATCGCCTCGATCTCCTTCGGCGGGCAGCCATGCAACGTGGATTCCGTAACAGAATCGGATATCCTGGATGGGATCTTCAGGATGTCCTCCTTCGTCACCTTTTTCAGCAAGCCGTTTTCCACTGCCTCCAGGGAAGCTGCGATGCAATCCTGAAAGACCGGATTGTCCTTTGCTTCAATCATGTCATCCAGGAACTTCTGGATCTTTGGGGTTTTGATTCCATCCAGATCGTATCCGACGGACATATTGAAAACGACCGCATCCGGACATCCGATGTCAAGCTCTTTGGCCAGGATATGAATCAGCACCCATGCTTTGACATATTCCTCATACGCCTGTCCGACCTCCAGCTCGGTGGACCATTCGCAGTTATAACACTCATCCTCTGCCGCGATACATGGCTTCGGCACACATGCGGCCAGCTCTCTTCCATCCATCTTCTGAACCGTTTTCAGTTCAAACCAGGAGGAGCCTGCCAGGTAGGAGGCAACCAGGTTCTGGGCAAGCTGTGTGTTGGGTCCTGCCGCCGGCCCGAATACCGTTTCAATGCTCCCGTCAAAGATCGGATACTGCTTTTTGCCCCGTTTCAGGATCCTGGAAACACCGAATATGCTGCCTTTGTTCTCATATTCCCGCACCGACCAGTTCAGAAGCTTCCTGTAAGGAATCAACCGCATCAGATCACTCATCTCTATTCCCCTCCTCTTTTTACAGATATGACTTCGCCGAGTACTCTCTGTGGTTCAGTACGCCCCACAGGCGGCATGCCTGCTCCATGGTCCAGGCGTTGATCTTTTCCTCGTCAATCCCGACAAACTCCCGGTCTTTGTAGAGAACCTTACCGTTAATGATCGTCGTGCGGCAGTTTTTGCCCATCAGTCCAAAGATCATATGCCCCCCGAGGTTGTTCTCATCAATCGGCGTAAACGGCTTGTAATCCATGACAATGACATCGGCTGCTGCTCCTTCCTTCAGAATTCCAAGGGGCTTCCGGAAATACTTCGCACAGATCTTCGGATTGTTCTCCAGAAGCAGTGCAAGCGCTTCCCCGAACGCTACGTTCGGAAGCCCGGCATGATGCCGCTGGATGATCAGGAACACCTTCAGGGATTCCAGCATATCGTGGGTATAGGCATCGGTTCCCATCCCGACCGTGATTCCCTTCTTCAGCATCTGAAGCACCGGGGCGCATCCAACCGCGTTGCCCATGTTGGATTCCGGATTGTTCACTGCCATGGTGCCGGTCTCACGGATCATGTCCATCTCAGAGCCGCTCAGATGGATGCAATGCCCCAGCAGCGTCTTCGGTCCGAGAATCTGGTTGTTCAGAAGGCGTTCCACCGGGCGGCATCCATAATTCTGCAGGCTGTCCCAGACATCATTCATCCCTTCTGACACATGGATATGGAATCCTGTACGGCCGTCATTGGCTTCCACCATCTTTGAAAATGTCCGGTCTGAGATGGTAAACAGGGCGTGGCCTCCGAACATGGCCTTGATCATATCATTGTCTTCTTTCTCCGCCCAAGTGATGAAATCCGCGTTTTCCCTGATCGCCTGATTGCACTTTTCTTCTCCGTCCCGCTCGGAAACCTCATAGCACAGGCAGGATCTGATTCCCAGCTCCATGGCGACATCCTTGATGGCAAACAGGCTCCCGGGAATCTCACAAAACGATGCATGATGGTCGAAGATCGTCGTGACTCCGTCACGGATGCAGTCCAGGATTGTCGCGTAAGCGCAGGCTTTTGTCCCGTCGATGGTCAGATGGCGGTCAATCTTCCACCACGTACCGTCCAGGACCTCATAAAAATTCGTAGGATTGTTCCCGTCAATCGCCAGCCCCCTTGCCAGGCCGGAATAGATATGCGTATGCGCATTGATAAACCCTGGCATGATCAGCTGTCCATGCGCGTCAATGAACTCCGCATCCGGATACTTCGCTTTCATGTCGGCGAAAGGGCCTACCTCACGGATGGCTTCGCCATCAATCACAACAGCGCCATCCTTCAGATAAGGATTCTCGCAATCCTGAGTAAAAACGCGTCCATTTCCCACCAAAAGCATAATCCTACCTCCTTGAAATAAAAGTTATTCCGCCTTACAATCAGTTTGAATGAACAGGGGGTTCCATCATGAAATACAATGATACTTTTGATTTCGCCAAACGGCTTGTGAAAGCCCTGGCTGTGCAGTTTGGCTCCACCTGCGAGGTGGTTCTCCACGACCTGACCGGAGAAGATCTGAACCATACCATCATTGCCATAGAAAACGGGCATATCTCCGGCCGCGCCTTGGGGGATGGCCCTTCCAAGATCGCACTCGAAGCTTATCATGACGCAGAAGAAACACATACGGATAAGCTGGCCTATCTGACCAAGACCAGGGATGGGAAAATCCTGAAATCAAGCACGGTCTTCCTGCGTGATGAAAAGGGGAAGGCAATCGGCATCCTGGCCATCAACAATGACATCACCTTTACGGTTGCCGGCGAACAGGCGCTGCATTCCTACAATACCGCCCTGCAGAACACCCGGGAGCCGGAGCCTATCTCAACCAATGTCGCTGACCTCCTTGATTCACTGATCGACCAGTCAATCCGCCTTGTGGGAAAACCCGCTGCGCTCATGGACAAAGGAGAAAAAATCCGGGCAATCCGTTTCCTGAACGATGCGGGAGCGTTCCTGATCACGAAGTCCGGCCCGAAGGTCTGCCAGGTATTCGGAATCTCGAAGTATACCCTCTACAGTTACCTGGATGAAGCGAAAGATCAGTAAACGTTGGCATCAGGCGAAGACATGACTGTTTTTCCGGCTTCTCTTAGGAGCTGTCGATCAATCACTTGTGCAGATTGCGAAGGATTTTCATTCGAGCGTGCAGCTCAAAAATCATGAGCATAGCGGGCTATGTAAGAGATTTTTGAGCTGTGCGGTCGGATGAAAAGACAGGCAAGATGTGCAAGGTATTTATCGGCAGATCCTTATCCTCATGATAAAACAAGTCGGGAAAATAGGCAATCTCTCAAAGCAAATTTTCCCAACTGTTTTTCCGGTAACATTTCATATTTTGTGTAGAATGACGAAACCCGCCGGATAAGCTGTTCTTTTCATAACAAAAAACCTGTTCCCGGCCGGGAACAGGTTTTTTGAATCAACGGTAATCTTCTGCCTGTACTTTCTCCTCCAGTTCTTCCTTCAGGGTTTTCCGGCGTTCCGTTTTACCGCGCCCTTTTGAGGCCGTGCCGGCAGGTTTTTTCCCTTTCGAGGCAGGTGTCTTCTGAACTTTTGGGGCAGGAGTCTTTTGAACTTTCGAGACAGATGTCTTTTGAACTTTTGGGGCGATTTGCTCCTTCGGGTCTGTCTGTTCCGCGCGCGTGCACCGGAAGATACTGATGCCAAGCGCCGGTACCGTGATCCGGATCGAGTCAGGCAGCTCGTCGCATTCCTCTTCCCGGGAGTTTTTCACCCGCGGATTGATATGTCCGTCCCCGCCAAAGGCCTCCGCGTCAGAATTCAGGATCTCCTTGTACTTCCCGCGGAAGGGAACACCAATCTTATGGTTCTCATAGGAAAGATTTGAAAAGTTCACAACAATCAGGAGCGTCTGTTCCTCGATGGCGGAGCGCCGCAGAAATACCAGCATGTTTTCATTGGCAGAGATGTTGTTGATCCATTCAAACCCCTCTGAAGCGTAATCAAGGGCGTAAAGCGCCGGGTTCTCCCGGTAGAACTTTAACAGTGCCTCACACCATGCCTGGAACTGAAGGTTTTCCGTTTCCTCCAGCATTCCCCAGTCAACCCCGGCATCCGGTTTCAGCGCGGCCCTCTGGGCCAGTTCACAGCCCATCGCGAACAGCTTCTTGCCGGGATGGACCATCATGTAACCGTACATGGCCCGGAGGTTTGCCAGCTTTGTTTTCTTCCGCCCCGGAACCCGGCTGTACATCGCACCCTCTTTTCCGGAAACTGCTTCACAGTCTAACGCGAGAAGGAAATTCTCCGAATAGTTATAGACCATGCTGAAGATCAGCTCAGAATGGTGCGCGCCGCGGAAGATCGGATCCAGCTGCATGTAATCGATCAAAGAATCCTGGAATCCTTTGTTCCATTTGTAATCAAATCCAAGCCCATCCTCTTCCACGGAAGAGGTCACCATCGGCCACTGGGAACTGTCCTGGGCGATCAGAAGCGCGCCGGGCACCTCCTTGTGGAAGATGGAATCCAGATGCTTGAAAAACTCCACGGCATCCAGGTTTTCATTTCCGCCATACAGATTCGCGACCCATTGTCCCGGCGCTTTTCCGTAATCCAGGTACAGCATCCGGGAGATATCTTCCAGCCTCAGGCCGTCCGCATGATAAACCTTTGCCCAGAACAGTGCATTTGCAATCAGGAAATTAGAAACCTCCGGCCTTGCATAATTATAGGTAAGGCTGCCATCATAGGCATACAAGGACTGGCGGGGATCCCTGTGCTCATACAGGTTCGTCCCGTCAAAACCAACCAGACCATGCAGATCCCGGGGAAAATGGCCAGGTACCCAGTCCAGAATCACGCCGATCTGGTGCTGGTGCAGGTAATCCACCAGGAACATAAAATCCTGCGCTGTCCCGTAGCGGCTCGTGGGCGCGTAATATCCTGTCGTCGCGAATCCCATGCTCCTGTCATCGGTATGCTCCATGACAGGCAAAAGCTCCACATGGGTATACCCCATCCGGTTCACGTACCGGGCAAGTTCCCTTGCGAGTTCCCGGTAATTCAGGAATTCCCCTTCCTCTCCGTCCGGTCTTTTCCAGGTTCCGGCATGAATCTGGTAAATGGACATGGGAAGGGTCTTTGTGTCAAGGCGCTCTCTTTCCTCCATCCAGGAAGCATCCTGCCAGGAGTAAGTGCTGAGATCTGTTGTGATGGAAGCCGTATCCGGGCGCACCTCGCAGGCGAATCCGTAGGGATCGCTCTTGAGGAAGGTCATGCCCGTGGATGTCTTAATCTCATATTTATACAGGACGCCCTCTCCCATCTCCGGGACAAAAAGCTCAAAGATCCCATATTGCTCCAGCTTTCTCATGGGAAGGACACGGCCGTCCCAGCCGTTGAAATCGCCGACCAGGCTCACACGCACCGCATTGGGCGCCCAGACAGCAAAATACATGCCTTCTGTATCCCCTGCCTTCCATCGATGGGCGCCAAGATAGCGGTAAACATCATAGCAGATGCCTGCCTGGAACTTTTTCAATGCTTTCTCAGGGAGCAGCACCTCAAAATTATAAGGGTCTTTTACGGAGCGGACACCGTCTTCTTCCGTAATCTCAAGCCTGTAATCCGGAATCTGTTTTTCAGGGAGCAGCACGGCAAAAAAACCGTTTTCATCCACTTCCTCCATTGGTGCCGATAATCCCTCCCCGGTCACGGTTACGCTCTTCGCGGAAGGAAGAAATGCCTGAATCAAAACCCCGCTCTGCGTCTCACTCGCCCCAAGGAAGCTGTGCGGCTGGTTTTCTTCCGAGTACACAATCCCTTCGATGCGGCCCCAATCCATCAGATCATACAGTTCTTTCTTCATAGATGCACCCCCTGAAGCTGTAGTGTTAGGTAACGATTTCCAACTGACAGGTATTGCCGGAATCCACGGATCCATCCCGCCTTGCAGGATAGAAAAGAGATTTCCCTGTTCCTTATCTGACCACTCTGACCCTGAATACTTCTCCGATCTGCTTCAATGCTTCCACCGTCTCGGGCTGAATGGCATCATCGATGTCAATCATGGTATAAGCATATTCCCCGCGGCTTGTGTTCGACAGATTCGCCACATTCGTGTAAGACAGAACGTCGGCAAACTGCCGGATCATATGCTTGACATTTTTATGGTAGATCGCGATCCTGTGCTGCGCATGGCACTCTCCCATGCTGCAGGCAGGGTAATTCACGCTGTTGCGGATATTTCCGTTTTCCAGAAAATCCTTCAGCTGTTCAACCGCCATGACAGCGCAGTTTTCCTCACTCTCCATCGTGGAGGCCCCCAGGTGCGGGGTAAGGATAACCTTGTCATGCCCTGTGGTTTTCGGATTCGGGAAATCACAGACATAGCAGGCGAGGCGGTTTTGCTCCAGCGCTTCCAGGACGGCATCCTCATCCACCAGCAAATCCCTCGCGTAATTCACCAGAACCGCTGTGGGCTTCATCAGCGCGATCGCGTCCTTCCCGATCATCTTCTTCGTGCTCTCCAGCAGAGGGACATGGATCGTAATGTAATCACACTCCCGGTAGATCGTCTCCACATCATTGATATGCCTGACCGACCGGCTCAGGTTCCATGCCCAGTTGACAGAGATATAAGGATCATATCCATACACCTCCATTCCGAAATGTACCGCTGCGTTCGCGACCAGGTTTCCGATCGCGCCAAGCCCGATGACGCCAAGCTTCTTACCCGAAAGCTCCGTCCCTGCAAATACCTTCTTCTGCTTTTCCACATCCTTTTTGATGTTCTCGTCGTCCGCGTTCTCCTTGACCCAGTTCACGCCTCCCACGATATCACGCGCCGCAAGCAGCATGCCTGCAAAAACCATCTCCTTGACCCCGTTCGCGTTCGCGCCTGGCGTATTGAAAACAACAATCCCTTTCGAAGCATATTCGTCAAGCGGAATATTGTTTACTCCCGCACCTGCCCTGGCAACGGCAAGGACATGGTCGTCCAGCGCCATCTCATGCATATTCGCGCTGCGCACCAGGATGGCGTCCGCGCCCTGGATCTCATCGGTTTTCTGGTAATT
>CAMORF010000003.1 GCA_946623485.1 uncultured Clostridia bacterium | reverse complement strand
ATCGGATGAAAAGACAAGCAAGATGTACAAGTTATTTTGTAACAGATCCTTACTGCCTTTCAGAAAGGAGCACCTCTCCGGCCTCCAGGCGGCATCCCCTGAGAAATGCGCCTGCATCCATCTGTTTCTTCCCTTCCAGCTGGACCTCCAAAAGCCTGAGCATTCCCGCGCCGGTCTGAACAGCCAGCAGATCTTTCCATGCTGCCACCACCTCGCCCGGCTGCGGCATTGCCCCGCTTCCGGAGCCGGATTGACGGGAAAACAGCTCCTTTTCCTCCTCCGCAGACAGCACACAGACTTTTTTTATCTTGAGCATCTTCCGGTTCAGGAAGGTATAGGTTCCGGGCCATGAATCATATGCCCGCACCATACGCGCAATCTGCCCGGCGTCCATCGACCAGTCGATGCAGCCGGACTGCCTGGTGAGCATCTTCGCGTAAGGCGTCGGACTCTTGGGCGGCTGCTGCGTATAGACCGCAGTCCCCGCCAGGACCTGCTCCATCGCCTCCGGAAGAAGCGCCTTCCCGGTTTCCATCAGACGCGCAAACAGACTGTCGCCAGTTTCTTCCTCCCGGATTGCAACCTCTTTTTTCAGGATCATATCTCCGGTATCCAGCCCGGCATTCATCCGCATGATTGTCACACCCGTCATGCTGTCACCGGACAGGATCGACCACTGGATGGGAGCCGCGCCGCGCCACTTCGGGAGAAGGGACGCATGCACATTCAGGCATCCATAGGGTGGGATATCCAGGATCGCCTGCGGGATGATCTGGCCAAATGCCGCAGCTACAATAAAGTCCGGCTTCATCTCCCGCAAAAGAGCCACATTTTCCGGCATACGGATCTTCTCCGGCTGGAACACCGGGATTCCCGTCTCCAGCGCAAGGGCTTTGACCGGCGGCATCTGCACGAGGCCCTTGCGGCCCTTCGGCCGGTCCGGCTGCGTAAATACCGCAATCACCTCATGCCCCGCGTCCATCACAGCCCTGAGAATCCCCGCCGCAAAGTCCGGAGTTCCCATAAAAACAACGGAAGCCATCACTGTTCCTCCTCATACGCTTCCGAATCTTCTTCGGAATCTTCTTCCGAGGCGGTATCAAACAGCTCGCCCTTGACCTTCGAGGTGTACATCACGCCCTGCAGATGGTCCAGCTCATGGCAGATTGCCCGTGCCAGCAATTCCTCGCCCTCGATCCGTACCGGCTCCATGTTTTCATTCAGCCCTTCCGCGACCACATGGTTTGGCCTGACGACAACGCCAGCCTTGCCCGGAACAGAAAGGCATCCTTCATTTCCCTCCTGCTCCCCGTCCTGCTCGATGATCCTCGGGTTGACCAGCACGATCGGCCCTTCCCCGATATCAATGACAACAATCTGCCTCAAAACGCCCACCTGCGGCGCGGCGAGGCCAACCCCCTCCGCGTCATACATGGTCTCAAGCATGTCGGAAATGAGTTCCTTCAGATGAGGCGTCATCGCCTTCACCTCTCTGCATTTTTTCGTCAGGATCTCATCCCCGATCTCCCTTATATGTCTTAACGCCATCTCACTGCCTCCGGATTCTGTTTTCTGTCTTATGTCTTATGCATTCTGAATTTCGCATATGGTTACGCAATGACTGTTTTACAATTCGCAGCCTAATGATGATTCCATTATTTCATATGGCTGGCTGATCAATGAGCATCTCATATGGTTGTCTCATAAGTAATCTCTATGTTCGCGAAGCCTTCGTTGATCGCGATATATTTCTCCAGCCAGCCCCGCGCCCGCCGAAGCGCCGCGCCCGTTCCTGCCTTCATGTAGATCACCATCCGCCACACGTCCGCGATCCGGGCAACCGCCTCATCCACCGGCCCGAGGATCACTGCCGGCTCTGATCCCTGCACCTTCTCCAGAAATTTTCTCACATATCCCGCACCAAGCTTCAGGTGTTCCTGATCCGGGCAGCTCATGTGGATCGCAAGCAGGGCGCCTGCCGGCGGGTATCCCGCTCCCTGGCGGAACTCCATCTCCCGCTCATAGAACGCGTCATAATCCTGGGCCGCCGCGCACCGGACCGCGTAATGCTCCGGCATGCAGGTCTGGATCAGAACCAGGCCCTCCTTTCCGGCCCGCCCGGCACGCCCCGCCGCCTGCGTAAGCAGCTGAAAGGTGCGCTCGCTCGCCGTATAGTCCGGGATGTTCAGGGACAGATCCGCCATCAGGATCCCCATCAGCGTAACGTCAGGAAAATCATGGCCTTTCACGATCATCTGCGTGCCGATCAGGATATCCGCCTCATGACTGGCAAACGCAGACAGCACATTCAGTTCTCCGTCTTTTCCCGCCGCAGTATCCTTGTCCAGCCGAAGCACCCGCGCCTCAGGAAAGATCTGCCCCACCATCGCCTCCACCTGCTGCGTCCCGTACCGGAACGTGCGCAGATAACGGCTTCCGCACTCAGGACATGCATCCGGCATCTGCTGCGTATATCCACAATAATGGCAGACCAGCTTCCCGCCGGTGTGAAGCGTCAAAGACACATCACAATGCGGGCAGCGCAGCGCATGGCCGCAGGAAGCGCAGACCACCGAGCCGGAATATCCTCTCCGGTTCAGGAACAGCATGACCTGCTCCTTATGCTTCAGGGCAGCACCCATGGCTTCCAGCAGGCTTTTACTCAGGATCATGCCCCCCGGGGACGAGATTTCTCCCCGCAGATCAACGATCCGCGTTTTCGGAAGGCTCCCGCTTCCGGCCCTGTTTTCCAGCCGGACCAGGCCGATCTCGTGATTCCTTGCCGCATAAGAAGCCTCCATCGACGGCGTCGCGGAGCCCAACACAACGCAAGCCCCCTCAAGCGTCCCCCTGCGAAATGCAACCTCCCGCGCATGGTAGCGGGGAGACTGTTCACTGCGGTAGCTCTCCTCATGCTCCTCATCGATGACAATCATTCCCAGGTTCGGAAAAGGCGTAAACAGGGCAGACCTCGGCCCGATCATGACATCCAGGTCTCCCTGGGCAGCCCGGTCAAACTGATCCTGCTTCTCTCCGGCGCTCATCCGGGAATGAATCACGGAAACACGCCCGCTGAACCGGTGATAAAAGCGCATCAGTGTCTGATACGTCAGTGCGATCTCCGGGATCAGGACAATCGCCTGCTTTCCGGCAGCAACCACATGCGCGATCAGTTCAATGTAGACCTCCGTCTTACCGCTTCCTGTCACGCCCTGGATCAGGAACCGGCTGTCCGGCCGCTCCTGCATCCCTGCCAGAATACGGGAAACCGCCTGCTCCTGTTCCCCATTCAAGGTTACCGCTGCATGGGAAAATGCTTCCGGCAGCACAGGATTGCGATATACCCGGGTGCGCTCAATCCGCACAAGCCCTTTTGCAGCAAGTGCGCGGATGACGGCCGGCGTTACATGCAGCTTTCCGGTACAGACCTCCATGGGAAGCTTCTCTTCCTGGACCAACGCCTCCATCAGGCGCAGGCGCGCCGTCTGCCGGCGCTTCTGCATTTCCCCCATCGCAGACACGGCATCTTCTTTTGTCACCGCCAGGCAGACCACACGCTTCAGCTTCGCCGCAGCCTTTTTCCTGGCAGGAAGGACAACACGCAAGGCAGCGGCAAGGGAAGAACCATACCGGTCCCTGATCCAAACGGCAAGGGCAGTCAGCCGCATCTCCTCGTCAGACAGCCGGGTAACAACGGCACGGATCGGCTTGATCTTCTCCGGGGCAAGCTTCGGCTGCCCGGAAACCGACAGGACGTAGCCCGTAATCGTCCGGTTTCCATTTCCAAAAGGAGCCTCGACGATCGCCCCTTCTTCAACCTCCGCCTCCAGCTCCTCCGGAATCCTGTACTGGAACGGCCGGTCCAAAGCCTTCGCCGTAATATCAACTGCCACATCCGCGTATCTCATAGATCCGGATCAAATCCTCTTCTCAATGCTTTTCTTCCGCCAGGATCTCAGCAATCAGCTCACGCTCATCCATGGGATATTTCTTCCCGCAGATCTCCTGATAATCCTCGTGTCCCTTGCCGGCCAGCACAATCACATCTCCGGGCTTACCGCCCCGGATCGCCGCGCGGATCGCCTCCTTCCGGTCTGTGATCCGCACATACTTCCCGTCTGTCCGCTGGATGCCTTTCTCAATGTCATCCATGATGGCCTCCGGATCCTCATAGCGGGGATTATCGGATGTGATAATGGTAAAATCCGCGCAGCGCCCGGAGATCTCCCCCATCTCATAGCGCCTGCTCCTGGCACGGTTCCCGCCGCACCCAAACACCGTCACGAGCCGCGCCGGGTGGTATTTCCGCAGGGCGGACAGCAGGCTCTCCAGTGCCATGGCATTGTGGGCGTAGTCAATCAGCAGGGTAAAATCATCGCTGACCTTCACCATCTCTGCCCGGCCCCTGACCTTGACGCCGGCAAGCGCTTCTTTGATCAGTTCCTTCTCCAAGCCAAAATGCCGGCAGATGGCGATTGCGCACAGCGCATTGTAGACGGAAAACTTGCCGGGGATGTCCGTCTCTGCTTTAAAATGCAGGCTGCCCATGACTTCAAAGCTTGTCCCCAGATACCCCGGCCGTGACACCAGGCGGATGTTCTGCGCGTACAGCTGGTTCTCCGGACTGAGTCCATACGTCTCCACCTCACAGGTATGTCCCTCCAGGATCCGGCCCAGATGGATGTCATCGCCGTTGAAGATGCCCATCCTGCACATCTGGAACAGCCTGCTCTTATAATCCATGTATTCCTCAAAGGAAGCATGCTCCGCCGGCCCGATATGGTCTGGAGAGATATTCGTAAAGACACCGATGTCAAATGTGATCCCCTCCACACGGTGCTGCATCAGCGCCTGGGAGCTGACCTCCATCACGACTGCCTGGCATCCCGCCTCAGCCATCCGGGCCAGGTATTCCTGCAGGACCACTGACTCAGGCGTCGTATTGGCACTTGGGATCCTCTCTCCATCGATCAGGGTCTCGATGGTTCCGACCAGGCCGGTCTTGATCCCTGCCGTTTCGAGCATGTCTTTTACCATATAGGAGGTTGTCGTCTTGCCCTTCGTTCCCGTAATCCCGATGGTTTTCATCTTCCGGGCCGGGTATCCGAACCAGGCTGCAGCCATGCGGGCCATCGCGACCCTCGTGTCAGCCACGATCACAACCGTAACCCCTTCCGGCACATCCACCTTTTCCTCCGCCACAATCGCGGCAGCCCCCTTGCCGGCTACCTCCGAAGCAAACGCATGACCGTCAAAGACGGCGCCCCGGATGCACGGAAATACGCAGCCTTTCGTAACCTTGCGGGAATTGTAGACGATTCCGCTGATCTCAATGTCTGTGCCGCCCTGCTGCAGCTCATATTCAACCTTTTCCAAAAGCTGTTTCAGTGTCATATTCCGATCCCTTTCTACTGCCAGCCGCAGTACATCGTTCTGCTGTCATTATACCATTGAGGCAAATTCTGCTCAACCCACGAATCCAGGCTGCACTGCAGCACTGCAGCATCAGGCCGCAGACTCTTCCCCTGCCCCGCCCGGCTGCCAAACGGCTGAATGCCTGAGCAAAAAAAGACCGCATTCTGCGATCTCTCCCTGCATCATCCTTCAAATTCTGATGTAACAAATCATTCCTGTCCCGGCAAAGCTGTCCTCGGCCGTGACTTGCAGCAGTGCGGCTTGACCAATGCTTCACCGTTTTGGTAGGATGATAAGGAGCTGGAAGGGAGGAAGAAACGATGCCTGGGAAATTGTCAGAAGAGATGCTTGCGCAGCTGAGCGATCTGTATAAAATGTTCGCGGACCGGACCAGGATCCGTATCCTGTACACCCTGCTCGCCCATGAGCGCTGTGTCAGTGAAATATCACGTGAACTTGAGATGACACAAAGTGCCATTTCCCATCAATTAAGCACACTGAAGGCCTCCAAGCTGGTGAAAGCACGCAGGGACGGAAAAACCATCTTTTATTCCCTCGATGACGAACACGTGGAGATGATTCTCAGCATGGGCGTGGAGCACATCTGCGAGATGGTAGAAGAGGAAGCGCCACAGTAAAGATTTTCCTGCAGCTATCAAAAAGAGATGGTCTGCGGCTGTCAGAAGAATCTGCCTTCAGCCGCAGTAAGGATCTGTTTGCAGCTTCCTGCAAAGATCTGCCCGCATCTGTGTAAAGATCTGCCCGCATCTGTGTAAAGATCTGCCTGCATCTGTGTAAAGATCTGCCTGCATCTGTGCATTTGAACGATACATGAATGTACAAAGACACCGGAACTTTCGTACCGGTGCCTCATTGCTATCATCACTTATTGCTGCCATGCAGCGGTCTTCCCAATCTTTATGAGCCAAACTCCTGCGCAATATAAGCAACATATCCGCCGTCCGACTGCTTTGCCCAGAATACCCCGACGCCGATCGTCGTAAATGTCTTCCGGACAAGGTTTTCCTGGTGGCTCGTGGAGGCAATCCACGCAGTCATCGTCTCGCTGGCATTGTTATAACCATATGCCAGGTTCTCACCATAGACCGGAGAATCTTTAAATCCCTCCGACGCTGTTCCGCCGACAGTATAGTATGACTTCCCGTTCGGCCTGGTGTGGCTGAACCGTACTGCGGATTCCACCGCCCTGGTTCTGGCCGCCTGTGTCAATGTGGACTGGCCGCCCAGCGAAGATGCCCCGTTGGAGGAACGGTATGAATTCGTTCTCGCCACGATGTCATTCGCATAAGCATCATCAAAGTGTCCGACAACCTCAGTCCCCGTACTGATATAGTACGCGGAATCCCTTGACCCTGCGATCGGTGAGCTGCTTAGTGTCTCCACCGAAGCGCTTCCGCCCCCGCTGGTCTTCGGTCCGGCCTTTACCCTGATGGTTGCCCGATAGCTTGTGTCCCCGACCTGTGCTGTGATGTTCGTCGTTCCAGGCTGGAGCCCGGTAATCTTGGCTGTATTCGCACTCAGCACTGTCATGCGGGCAACCTTCGTATTCGAGATCGCCCAGTTTGCGGAGCCCTTCACTTTCAGGTTAACAGACTTTCCGGCCTTAATTGTCTTCGTCTTTAATGTTTTGGTCTGCGCTTCTGCCGCGTTGGAAGCTCCCAACATCATCCCAACAGCTACCAGAAGCATCGTGATCAGAAGTAGTTTTTTTAATACGTGTTTCATAACTTCCTCCAACGCTCCAACATTGCTGTTCTGACAACTGCTTTCTCCACTTACCCACTGCCCATAAAATATATATATAAAAACTTACCCTGATAAAAAACCACCCGAAGGCACTCCACGAAAGAGTCAGGCACTTCTACAGCTACCGCCTGAATCCTTCAGCCTTTTGGTGGCTTATCAGAAAAAACGACCCTTCACGAACGGATCAACGGTAACTGGCTGCCACAGAACACTCCACAATCGTTCCAAGGCCCTTTAGCTTTGCGTCACAGCTTTTCAACTGCTTTGCCTTTGAGTTTAAGTTTTTATCTGACTCTAATGTAGCATGCTTCAGGATGAAAATCAAGGCAGTTACTTCTAAATCCTTCACAAATCTTGAACGAAATTTCATGCCGAAATTTGTGCACTCTGTAAAGACATCCATACGTAAGGAGCTGCTCAGAGAAAACCGCTCACGACCGGATCTCTCCCGCCTTTGTAAGGCTCATCTTTGTAATGCCCGGTCCGATGATCTCATAGACCAGCGTGCCCGCCAGCACAACTGCCCGGATCGTAGGCGCGTATTCCGGGACAATCTGCCCGGCCAGCAGCGTCAGGCCGATTGCGACGCCGGCCTGAGGAAGCAGGCAGGGGCCAAGATATTTACTCACGGCAGCCTCACATTTTGACATACGGGCTCCCAGCCATGCGCCAAACAGCTTTCCGATGATGCGTCCCACAATATAGATCACTCCAATCAATCCCACAGTCTTCAGCACGCTGACCTGAAGCCCGGCGCCCGAAGCAACAAAAAACAGGATATAGATCGGAGAGGTCACACTCTCCGCGATGGAAATGATCTGTTCCGACTCCGTGCTCAGGTTCGCCACGGTCGCCCCAAGCGCCATGCAGAGCATCAGGGAACTCAGCCCCAGCAGATCCGCAATGCCGATGGCTGCGAATAAAAATCCACAGATCAGCGCCAGCCGGTTGCCCTTTTTCTTGAAATACCGCATGGGAATCAAAAGCAGGAACCCCATCGCGCCGCCGATCGCAAGCGCTGCCAGGATCTGCCCGACCGGAATCAGGATCGAAACCACCGGATTCGATCCCCGTCCCGCCATGCTGGACGCAATCGCTGTCGAGACAGAAAACAGGATCAAGGCTGTCGCGTCATCAATCGCGACTACCGACAAAAGTGTCGAGGTCACAGGTCCCTTTGCCCTGTACTGGTTAATCACCATGATGGTCGCGGCCGGCGCAGTAGCCGCTGCGATCGACCCAAGAACCAGGGAAAATGCAACGTCATGTCTTGTCAGGATCAAAACAGCCACAACCACGACCACGGCAAACAGGGATTCCATCGAAGCGATGATCAGCGGCGCGGCACCCACCTTCTTAAAATAAGAAATACGGAATTCATTGCCGATCGAAAACGCGATGAACCCCAGTGCCACCTCCGAGATAATCCCGATCCCGGAGATAAAGCTTTCGGACAGGACCGAAAACGGGCAGCCAAGCGCAGGCAGGAAATACGGCCCAAGCAGAAGCCCTGCCAGCAGGTATCCGGTCACATTCGGAAGCTTGATATGCTTCATCATGCGGCCCATAAACATGCCTGCCAGAATCATCATGCCAAGCTGTGAAAGAACATTCAGGGAAAGACTCATGATTCCTTCACCTCGAATCCAATCAGAGAATCAATCGGCAGGGTAAACAGGATTCCTGTATCTCCCTGGTCCAGCCCGCCGGTCACCTGATTAACCGCATCCACAATGATCGGCACCTTCGACTCAGACGCCGCCATAAAGATCGTCCGGTTCTCACGATGGTGCGGATTCAGCATATGCCGCAGCGAAAAAAGAAACTCCATCTCCGGCTCGTCCGACAGCTCCTGCATCATTCCGCGTGACTCCAGGATCGTTGCCCCCTGAAGGCTCCTCTTCGCGAATTCCTCAAGCAGTTCCTCCATGCATTCCGTTTTGTTCAATACAATCACAACAAGTTTCATCTTCATTGTTTTCTATAACCTCCGTGGGGCTATCCTATCACGCTTCGCACAAAGATGCAAAGCCATTGCAGCCTGCGCAACGCTTCAGAATAAGCCCTGGCAAAAGCCGCAGCGCTGCAGAATAAAGCCCGGTAAAAGCCGCAGCGCTGCAGAATAAAGTCCGGCAAAAGCCGCAGCGCTGCAGAATAAAGTCCGGCAAAAGCCGAAACGCTGCAGGCGAAACCGGCATGCCTGTGTAAAAAGATCCCGCTCCTTCCGGACCGGGACCTTCTATACAAACTGAATCTTTCTGACAAACTGAATCTTTCCGGACCATAATAGAAAGCTGTTCCATGTCTGCCCTTTTATAACAGTTCTTTAGTACGCCTTTCCCCAGTATACCATTGCCTTTGCCGGCCTGCCGCACCAGATGCAGGTATCCGACAGATGCTCCTGGTGGAAGGGCATGCATCTGCTTGTCACGCCGCCGAGCTGATCCTTGATCTCATCCTCACAGCTGCGCTCACCGCACCACATGCTCCGGATAAAGCCTGGCTTTGTCTCGGCAATCTCCCGAAACTCTTCTTTTGTCGAAGCAGTGTAGGTCATGCGCTCCATGCGCTCCTTCGCGGCTTCGAACATATCCTTCTGGATCTGATCCAGCGTTTCCGCCACCACCTGCGGGGCATCCGCGAGGGAAGCAGTGATCTTCTCCCTGGTGTCCCTGCGGACAATGACACACTGTCCCTTCTCAATATCCTTCGGGCCAATCTCAAGCCTGACCGGAATCCCGCGCATCTCCTGTTCTGAGAACTTGAATCCCGGACTCTTATCCGTATCATCCAGCTTCGCGCGGATCCCTGCCTGGCAGAGCGCCGCCTTCAGCTCCTGCGCCTTCTCAAGCACATTTCCCTTCTTTTGCTGGATCGGGATAACCATCGCCTGCACCGGCGCAACCCTGGGCGGCAGCTTCAGGCCGCTGTTGTCCCCGTGCACCATAATAATCGCGCCGATCATCCTGGTTGTCATGCCCCAGGAGGTCTGGTGGCAGTATTCCAGGGTATTATCCTTTCCGACATAACGGATCTCAAAGGCCTTGGCAAAGCCGTCTCCGAAGTTGTGGCTGGTGCCGCACTGGAGTGCTTTTCCGTCATGCATCAGCGCTTCGATCGTATAGGTCGCAATCGCGCCCGCAAACTTCTCCTTCTCTGTCTTCTGCCCGCGCACGACCGGGATTGCAAGAAATTCCTCCGCGAAATCCGCGTACACGTTCAGCATCTGTTCCGTCCGCTCCTGCGCTTCCTGCGCAGTCGCATGGACCGTATGGCCCTCCTGCCACAAAAACTCCCGTGAACGCAGGAAGGGACGGGTTGTCTTTTCCCAGCGCAAGACCGAGCACCACTGGTTATACACCTTCGGCAAATCGCGGTAAGAATGGACATCCCTCGAATAAAAATCAGAGAACAGGGTCTCAGAGGTAGGCCTGACGCACATGCGCTCTTCCAGCTCCTGCGCGCCTCCATGGGTCACCCAGGCAACCTCCGGCGCGAAGCCTTCGACATGATCCTTCTCTTTCTGAAGCAGCCCCTCCGGAATCAGGCACGGCAGATAGACGTTCTCCACGCCTGTCTCCTTGAACCTGCGGTCCAGCTCATTCTGGATGTTTTCCCAGATCGCGTATCCTGCCGGCTTAATCACCATGAATCCCTTCAACTGTGTGTATCCGGTCAGGTCTGCCTTCTTGACTACGTCCGTATACCACTGGGCGAAGTCATCCTCCATCGAAGTGATCTCTTCGACAAACTTCTTCTCATTCGCCATGCTGCACTCTCCTTGTTTGCACAATCAGCCCGGCAGCACATCGATCCGCAAGGCCTTTTGTTTCCCCGATTATACTCTGTATCGAATCACTCAGGATCTGTAACGATTCGTGGATCATAATCAGCAACGATTCTCTGATCATGATCCGTAACGATTCATTACGAATCATCTATAACCATTCATTGATCATGGTCCGTCGTGATTCAACTGATGTTACTCAATTCCCCCTCATCCGTCAAGAGAGGAATTCTGCGTGATTCAGCCATGGTTCACCGAATCCACAAATCTCAGGAAAGCTTCCTGGCCCTTCCGGTCACGCTTATAGACCCCGGCATCCTCCAGGACCTTCGAGAACACCACGCCGATTTCATCCCGCAGCACCTGGTCAATGTTATCCGCGTTCAGATCGCTGTACCTCGATCTGATATCATCCATCCAGTCCGCGTGCTTCTCCAGCGCCTCATCGCTCCGGTAATCACGGCCTTCCAGAACCGCAGCCTTCAGATCCGCCATCTCACCGCGCAGTCTTGCCGGCAGGATCGCGCAGCCCATCACCTCGATCAGGCCGATATTTTCCTTCTTGATATGATGCAGGGCGGCATGCGGATGATAGACGCCCAGAGGATGCTCCTTCGTCGTGATGTTGTTGCGCAGGACCAGATCCAGCTCAAACTTCTCCCCGCGCTTTCTCGCGATCGGCGTAATCGTATTATGCTTCTCTCCTTCCGTCTCAGCGAAAATGAACGCGCCTTCATCCGTATAAGCTCTCCAGCAGGTTAAGATCCTGTCGGCAAGGTCCACGATTCTCTCAGGATTCTCACCGCTCAGCCGGATGACGGACATCGGCCATTTTACAATCCCGGCATCCACATCCTCAAACCCCGCAAAGGCAACCGGCGTCTCCACCGGGGCCTTCGCCATGGCAAATTCATAATGTCCTCCCTGGAAATGCTCATGCGCCAGGATGCTTCCGCCTACGATGGGAAGGTCAGCGTTCGACCCGACAAAATAGTGGGGGAACTGGGCTACAAAATCAAACAGCTTCCGGAACGCGCTCTTATCGATCACCATCGGAATATGTTTGCTGTTGAAAACAATGCAGTGCTCATTGTAATACACATACGGAGAATACTGCAGGCACCAGGGCTGGTTGTCGATGGTGATCGGGATCACGCGGTGGTTGGCACGCGCCGGATGGTTCAGGCGGCCCGCGTAGCCCACATTTTCATAACACAGCTGGCACTTCGGGTATGCAGTCTGCTTCGCGAACTTAGCCGCGGCAATCGCGCGGGGATCCTTCTCCGGTTTGCTGAGGTTGATGGTGATATCCATATCCCCGTACGGAGTCGGCGCGAGCCAGCGCACATCCTTCGCAATCCGGTCACGGCGGATGTAATTCGTATCGCAGCTAAACTTATAGTACCAATCCGTTGCTGCCCTTGCGCCCTGTTTCTCCAGAATCGACCGGAATTTCTTCGTCACACAGGAAGGACGGTCCGTCAGGATTCCCATCAGCTCCGTGTCAAACAGATCCCTGCGTGTCACACTGTCTTCCTCGATCAGTCCGGACGATACCGCGGCATCGCAAAGCTCCTGAAGAATCTTCGCAAGATCAAGGTCCTCCAGCCCGACTGCCGGATCAAAGGACAGGATCGCTTCCTCCGCCTCCTCAGAAAGCTCCTCTGCCTTCATGGCATTCAGAAGGCGGTTGGCAGCCCATATGGCATCTTCCTTTTCAATCAGTTCTGTTGCCAGCGCGTACTGGACAAGTTTTGCTATAGCGTTCTGAATCATCTCATCCTCCACCTTTTTCATTTACAAAAGTCTGCCTCTGAGCTACACTAAATCTATGCTTTTACTATTTCTGCACCTGCCTGAGAGAGGGTCACGCCATGGAAGGATTGAAGCTTTACCGCAAACGCATCATCCCCGCCGAATGTGTTTTCCTGAAGGATGATATTCTCCTTTACCGGGACAGTGAGGTCATTGTCACCAAGTGGAGTACGCTCCATCCGAAGAAAACGCTTTCCCACGGCTACTCCTGCTACTTCCCGGAACGTGGATTCAAGGTCAGCAAGTTCTACGACCATGAAGATCAGCTCATCAGCTGGTACTGTGATATCATCCAGTCTGAGCACACCGAAGAAGATGGCGTGGAAACCTACATCTTTACCGATCTGCTGGCGGATGTTATCGTCTATCCGGATGGCCGGGTACGCGTCGTGGATCTTGACGAGCTTGCCGATGCCCAGCGGGATCACCTGATCCAGCCGGACGAACTGCAAAGCGCCCTCCGCCATCTCGACCGTCTCCTCGGCATTATCTACAAGGGAGCCTTCGACACGCTCTTAAAGTATATCAACACCCAGGAAGCGTTAGACCGCGCGCAGGCCGGTGGCAAATCCTAAGGATCTGTTACAAAATAACTTGTACATCTTGCTTGTCTTTTCATCCGATAGCACAGCTCAAAAATCAATCACATAGCAAGGAGCTGTTCAGAAATAAGTGATTTATGAACAGCTCCTTAGGATCTATGATATCTCCGGATCTGCCATCTGCGCTGCGTTCTCGTGCGCTTTTTTCATCTGCACTTCCACCTCCGGATCCTCTTTCTTCTTATCATCCTTGAAGATGTACTTATGCTGGATCTTATAGCTGACAAAGAACAGCATGGTATCGACCAGCACCTTGATGCCGACGGCGCTTCCGCCAATCAGAGCCTTCACCGCGCTGACTGCGAGGGCCGAACAGATACATTGCATGGCAGTCAGGGCAAAAAAAGCGCCTGCGCTCTTTGTCGTTTCCTGTGCCGAATCCGACTTGAAATGGAACACAAAGTGCTTTGTCAGGAGATAGTTTACTGACGCGGAAATCACCCTTGCGCAAATTGTTCCGTAGATGATCGCCAAGGGATTCCCCCGGAATGTCACCGAAGTAAAAATCCCGAACATGATCACATCCAGGATCGACGCGCCTACCGACGTGATCGAATAAAGGATGAATTTCTTGAATATCGTGTAAAGGATCCGGAGCGTATCCGGAATCTTCCGGAACGAAGGCTCCGCGCCATCCTCATACGGCGCGTACCTGACCGGCACCTGCAAAAAACCAATCTTTTCAAAAGACATGGTCAGCGATGTCACATACGAATACCCGTCTCCCTCTACTTCCACACAATGGCGCACCCTCAGGTCCGGAATGCCGAATACCCCGGCCAGCGGATCATTCAGCCGGACCCCCATCAGCATGTGGTAGAGCAGCCGCATCACGCCGCCCATATTATAATCATAGTCTGTCACATTCTTCCCATCCAGGTTCCTGGTCCCGACCACAAGGGCAAACGACCCCATCTCCTGTTCGTTATGCAGCGAGGAGGCGATCTTTACCACATCCTCCGCCGGAATCTGGCGGTCAGCGTTCAATGTAATGATGCCGTCCGACTGCTCATGGAAATGTTCCAGATAATATTCAAATCCTGTGCGCAGCGCAGCGCCCTGCCCACGATTCTGCGGGTGGCCGATCACGGTCGCGCCAAGCCGCTCCACCTTGTAAAAAACAGGAAGCTTATCGGTACGGCTGCCGTCATTGACCACCACAATATTGTGAAATCCCGCCTGCATCAGGCCTTCTACGTAAGATACAAAAGAGGGCGGCGGATTCAACGCGGGAATCACAATAACTGCATCTGATTCCACTTTTTACCGCTCCTTTCCGAACTCGTAAATCATATATGATTATCGTGCAAAATACCCCTACGGGCTTATGGCACCAGGACTCCGTCACCGGCTAAAGCCGGTGCCACCTCATGCCCAGTCATGGCACCAGGACTCCGTCACCAGCATAGCTGGTGACACCTCATGCCCAGTTCAATTAACAGTACGATGATAGCAAATGAGCATGTACATGTCAAAGAGATCACTCTTCTCCCAGCAAACGCATTACCTTCTTCTCATTATAGAGCTTCATCAGCACGGCTGCCAGCAGGCACAGTACCGTGGAGGAAACCGCGGCGATCCGGTATCCGGTACCGTTAGCGCGCCCGATCGTCGCAAGGGACGTAAACAGGATCGCAGCAAGGGACTGGCCAAGCTTCATCGCGAAGGTTCTTGCCGCGAAGAACATGCCGTCATGGTTTTCCCCTGTCGCCGCCTCATCACTCTTGGCGATGTCCGCGACGACGGTCTGCGGCAGGATGCCAAGGATCGCCATGGCGGGAGCAGCCAGGACCATGACCGCGATACCGAAGCCCATGCCGCTGTTCGTGCCGGCCTGCCCCTGGGAAAGCGCCGTGATCAGGTAGACAATGGAGAATTCAACAAACGCGAAGATAATCAGGCTCTTCTTCGCGAATCGCTTCGTCAGCTTTCCCACAAATGCGTACAGGCAGACGGAAAGCAGCGTCATGCCGATATAAAATACGGTATTCATGGTCTCTGGCAGCTTCATCAGCGAGGTGACGAAGAAGGTCAGCCCGGACTGGAACATGGTGATGGCAACCCAGTAGCAGATATCCGAACAGACAAAGATCCGGAATTCCCTGTTCGCAAAGGTCTTGGAGAGAGAGGAAAATGCATTTCCCTCCACCGGCTTCACGTCTACGAAGTCCTTCTCCCGGATGGTGAAGGTCGGTACCAGCAGGCAAACCAGCGCGAACACCGCCAGGATAACGAAGGTAACACGAATCGCCATGACTCTGCCAAGCGCCGGTGTCAGCGCGCCCCAGATGAAGGGGCAGGCGTATCCAAGCGCCGATCCGAAGATAAAGGTAAATGAAATCGCCGTAGAGATCGCGGTCAGTTCCGCCTGCGTCCCGGACAGCTCAGCGATCAGCGCGTTGTACGGCGTGCAGTAAACCGTCATGAACAGGTAGAACAGCAGCATCATGACCATCACCCAGACACCATTCACCGGGCTTGTTCCGTTGATCGGCGTCCAGTAGATCAGGACGGTCGCGATGGCCAGCGGAATCGCCGCCTTTCTCATAAAGGGAAGCCGCCTTCCTTTCGGGTTTTTGCTCTTATCCGACAGGTTCGCAATCCATGGGTCGGTAACGGCATCAAACAGCCTGCCAAGCGCGTAGATCCCGCCAAGGATCGTCACCAGCCCCAGGATCACTCTGCCTTGAGGGAGGAAAACCGTCTGCCCCGCCGCAAGCATTTCTTCATTTGGTTCATAAAAACTGATGACCCAGTTCGTAACAATCGCGGACAGGGTGCTCCATCCCAGCTGTCCGATTGCAAACATCCAGATCACCTTCCGTGTCAGCTTCTTCTTCACTTGTATGCCTCCCATTTCCGTTTCCAAGCCGTTTCCTGATTCTCACGCCGCCCGGGAACCCGATCGCCGCTTCACAACAACAAAAACCCGGATCTATGATAACACAGATCCGGGTATAGATATGCTATGATTCATCGTGACTTTGCGCAAAAACAATCTGGAAATTACAGGTTCCGCTCAACAAACGCCTTGAGCTGCGGCTGCGGGACAAACCCTACCTGCTCATCCACCTTCTGGCCGTCCTTGAATACCGCAACATAAGGAATGGACGCGATGCCGAACTGCTGCGCGATATCCGGATTATCATCCACATCCATCGCGTAGAACGCCGCCTTGCCGGCCATCTCCTCAGACAGTGATTCCAGCACCGGCGCAAGCATCTTACAGGGGCCGCACCATGTCGCATTGAAATCTACCACAGAAACTCCGCTTTTGATCGCATCCTGAAACTCCGGGCTGTCAATTTTCTTTACACTCATCTTTCTCTCTCCTTTTCTGATTCAACTTTTTTGAGTACAGCTCCATAATCCTGCAGGCTTTCCAACTTCCGCCTGATGCGGAAGCGAACGATGCCTTTGTCGCCAGCCAAAGAAGCTGGCGACAAACCCGCCTGCGGCGGGTACGCCTCTTCGAGGCTAGGCGAACTCCGGTTCGCTTCCGCCTGATGCGGAAGCGAACCTGTTATTTCTTCAAACTGTCAATCCAGGAAACCGCGCTCAGCGCAGCGACGTTCCCCTCTCCGGCTGATTTTACATACTGGTAGGGTGTTCCCGTGATATCCCCTGCCGCGAAGAGTCCGGGCAGGTTTGTCGCCATCTTCCGGTCAACCTTCACATGGTTTCCATCCAGCTCCAGCCCCGGCACAAGCTTCCCCGGGGACACGCTCTCCCGGAGAAGGAAGATGCCGTCCGCGCTGATCTCGCCTCCATCCGTCGCGAGTACCATCCGCCCGTCCCGCTTCTCAATGCCAAGGGGCTTCACCTGCTTCACCTCTACATTCGGACGGTCAGGGAAAAGCTCCGGTGCCATGGCCGCCGCGTCTTCCTTCTTATAGACCGGAATGTAAGTCACCTTCTGCGCCATCTCGGCGAGGAATCTCACATCCGCTTCCTCCTTCGGCGCATATCCCACAACCACTGCTTCCTTCCCGCGGTACAGGGCGGCATCGCAGGTCGCGCAATAGCTTACGCCGCGTCCCAGGTTTTCATCCTCCCCCGGGAATGGCTTGCCGAAGCTGACCCCAATGGCCAGGATCACTGCGGATGCCTCCACGAATTCCTGATCAATCTGAAGGCTAAAATAATCTCCCATGGCGTAGATCATCGTCACCTTGCGGTCCGTAATCGGAATCTCCATCTTCTTCAGGTGATCCAGGAAATGCTGTGCCAGCTCCTGGCCCGGAATATCCGGAAGCCCCGGATAATTCTGGATCATATGCGCCTTCGACACCTTGTCCGAGACAGAAGCACTTCCCAGAAGAAGTACGCTCTTGTTTCTCACCGTAGCCGTGATCGCCGCCGAAACCCCGGCAGGGCCAGTACCGATTATCGCGACATCATATCTTTTCCCCATCAAACGTTCCTCCTTCTGATATCTTACCATAACGATCCTGCCTCTTCCACATCCCGGGCATCTGATCCTGCATGGCAAGCTGCCTGCAAGGCGAAAATCCTGTGGACCTGCGCAACGGCCCTCTTAATTGTCTGTAATTTGATTGCACGCAATCTTTATACAATTACTATATCGGTTCCCTCTGTCATTGTCAAGCATTTCTTCTCATTCCCTCTCATTCCAGAATCAGGATCTCACAGAAGAATCCTCTGCCAGAACAACCACCTTATCATGAATTCCAAACTGCAGGGTTACCTTTTTGCCTTTGTGCATTTTTGCCGGATTGATGACAGGATCCTGGTTCTCCTTCTTATATCCGAGCAATATCTCCCCTTTTTCAGCGACTTCGTCCGGCATACAAAAAGTCACAGCCCTGCCAAAGTGATTCATCATTGGCGGGGCTGTGACGATCTGCCTGCTCCTTATGTTACTTGCCTTTTTCGCCTTTTCTCTCTTATAACAATCAATAGTAGATCCCCGGGTTGTTGGGGTTCCGGTATCTGTCCATATAGTAATAATCAACGACAGTCTCCTGCGTTTCCTCATCCACGTGCGTCACAGCCGGAGTGTTCTCATCATATGGATGCAGAAGCTTGATCCGGTAATACTGCATCCCGTTCTCCTCCACGATTTCAATGCCGAGCACATTGGACGGTTTTACGAAAACGACCCTGCCCCTCGCCTTTTCCACTTTGACGTTCACGAGCTTTCCAAACTGATACAGATAAAAATCGCTCATCGCGAAGGAGGATTCCAGGCCTTTCAACGTCATGCGTTTTGTTTTCACTGCCTTGATTTTTTCTTTATGGTCCTTCCATGCATAGAGTTCTGTTCCGGTAAGCCTGACACGCAGGTTCCTCGTCGTATATACGAACCACCTGTTTCTGCGCCGCTTGCCGTGTGGCCTGTATTCGTACCCCAGATAAGTACCGGACGGATCTGCCAGCTTATATTTCTTAATCTCAAAGAATTTCGAAAAGTTCTTTTCGGTCAGCTGCACTACCCTGTATCCCTCCGGGGCGGCTATTTTCCGGCCAGTCCCGGCTGCCAAAGCCGGCATCGAGAGAACAAGCACCATTGCCATGAACGCAAGCAGGATTCGTATCATCTTTCTCATGTATCTTCCTCTCATCCGCAGCATTCCGCCGCAATGCACATGCATCGTCAGCCCTTCAGCCCTCTGGACTGACGATCCATATCCTCTACGATAATATCATAGATTTCTCCAAGGGACCTGCAATACTCCAGAAGCTTCCATGGCTCATTGGTGTGAAAATGGATCTTGATGGGATCCCCGTCGCCGCCGACCGCAAGCAGACTATCCCCCTGGAAATGCTCTGTGATATACTCCGCCACCTCATCTTCGTCCAGGTCATCCCCATCAATCAAAAGCTGTGTATCATATCTGAATTCCACCATCGCAAACTCCTCGCTTTCCTATTCCTTTTCCCGGTACTGCTCTTCTGCGATGACTACCGTGCCAGCGCAATGTTCATTCGTGATTTCTGAACAGCTCTTAAGCAATTCGAAACTGAAACAGATTTTACGTCTCCGACTTCCATCTGTCAAACAACGCATCACAATTCCCTGATGACCTGGAAGATCAGGAATTTTAAATAATAAGACTCATCATCTCCCCACAGGATCGGGTGATCCGGTGCCTGCGTGCGGAATTCCACCTGCCTCAGCCGCCTGCCAGCCCCTTTTGCGGCCTCACGCAGTGTCTTCTTCAGGAGTTCTTCCTCCATAAAATGCGAGCAGGAGCAGGTGGCAAGATATCCGCCATCCTTCACCAGCCTCATGCCGCGAAGATTAATCTCCCGATACCCCTTCACTGCATTTTTCGTCGCCTGCCTCGATTTGGTAAATGCGGGCGGATCAAGAATCACAACGTCAAAGCGCCCTTCTTCGAGCGCGGGGAGCAGTTCAAACACATCCGCAACCTGGTAATCAACCACCTGCTCCAACCCATTCGCGATTGCATTTTTCCTGGCCATCTCGATGGCAGACACTGAAGCATCCACGGAAAGCACATGAGACGCGCCGGCAAAAGCCGCGTTCAGGCCAAATGACCCTGTATGAGTAAAGCAATCCAGGACTTCGATCCCGCCTTCCGGTCTGTGCTGCACAAGGTGCTTCACCAGCTGCGCCACCGCTCTCCGGTTGTATTTCTGATCCAGGAAAAACCCGGTTTTCTGGCCATCCTTCACGTCCACCAGATAGCGGATCCCATTTTCGGTAATCGGAACCTGCGGATCAAACTCCGGGCCAAGGAATCCCTTCACGCGCTCCAGCCCTTCCAATAGCCGGACCTTCGCGTCACTGCGCTCATAGATTCCCCGGACCGTAACCCCGTCCTCCTCCAGCACCTCCACAAGAGCCAGCAGAATCAACAGCTTCAGCCGGTCCGTTCCCAGCGCAAGGGATTCGATTACCAGTACATCCGAAAACCGGTCCACGGTAATGCCGGGAAGAAAATCGGCCTCCCCGAAGATCAGGCGGCAGCACGCTATGTCATCCCCCATTACAGCCTTCCGGTATTCCCAGGCATCCCGCACCCTCTTTTTTAAAAATGCAGGCGTGATCCCTGACTTCGCATACCGGGAAAGCATACGGACACGAATCTTCGACGCAGGATTGCAGCAGCCATATCCAAGGGCATAGCCGTCAAAATCCACTATCTTGACGATCTCCCCGGGCGCAATGCCTTCATCATCCTGCTCCCTGACGGCTTCCCCGGGCGCAATGCCTTCACCGTCCTGTTTCCTGACGGCTTCCCGGGGCGCAATGCCTTCACCGTCCTGCTCCCTGACGGCTTCCCCGGGCGCGGTTCTTTCAGGATCAGACACGCGGCTGATCCGGTCTATCTCATTGTCATAGATCCAGGATCCGCCCGCCTTCAGCGAACGCGCCCCACCCTTCTTTACAGCCACCTGATACTCCGTGGAAAAGGCTCTGTCAGATGAGGTATTTTCAAACCCGGCCGCCCTGCAGCGCTCCGCCAGCCATTCCTTTACCGTCATATTCTCTCTCTCTTTCGTCGCCTCGCAGCACCGTGCCCCCTGGCCGTCCTCAGCTCAGGAGGCTTTTCGGCCTGACTGCTCTCGGCGCAAGGCGCTTTTCGGTCTGCGCAGCGGCCGGGGGATCCTTAGGAGCTGTCGATAAATAACTTGTGCAGATTGCGCAGGATTTTCATTCGAGCGCACAGCTCAAAAAACATGAGCATAGCGGGCTATGAAAGTGATTTTTGAGCTGTGCGATCGGATGAAAAGACAAGCAAGATGTTATTCTGCTGTTTCTGCGGTTTTCTTCTCTGCCGCTTCTGCGGTGGCTTCATCCAAAAGCTTCTTCACCGCCACCAGTTTCGTGCTCAGCGCAAGCACCTTTGTCGCGGTCTTCAGGTCCTCCAGCGGCGGGAAAGACGGTGCCACGCGAATGTTGGAATCATGCGGATCCTTTCCCCCGGGCCATGTCGCACCTGCCGGCGTCAGCACAACGCCCGCCTTCGCGCATTTGCTCACAACCGCTTTCGCGCAGCCCTCCATCGTATCGAAAGAAATGAAATATCCTCCCTTCGGCTTTGTCCACGTTGCGATACCGAGTCCGTCCAGCTCCTGTGCAAAGATTTCCTCAACCGCTTCGAATTTCGGCCGAAGAATATCCGCATGCTTCTTCATATGCTCCACCATCCCATGGATATCCCCGAAGAAACGCACATGGCGCAGCTGGTTCACCTTGTCATGGCCGATGGTCTGTACCTTCAGCTGCCTGCGGATATCCTCCAGGTTATTCAGCGACGCGGCAAGCGCCGCGATCCCGCTGCCCGGGAAAGAGATCTTTGAAGTAGACGCGAATTTATAGACCAGGTCCGGATTTCCTGCCCGCTTGCATTCCTGCAGGATCTCAACCACCCTGTCCTGATCAAGATCATACAGATGATGCACGGTATAGGCATTGTCCCAGTAAATCCGAAAATCCTTCGCCGCCGGCTCCAGGCGGGCCATCCGCATGACCGTCTCATCCGAATAAGAATTGCCTGTCGGATTCGAATACTTCGGAACACACCAGATGCCCTTGATTGTCTCATCCTCCGACACAAGCTTCTCAACGAGATCCATGTCCGGGCCCGTGGGAAGCATCGGCACCGGCACATTTTCAATCCCAAAGTACTCCGTAATCCCGAAATGCCTGTCATATCCCGGAACGACGCACAAAAATTTCACCTTGTCAAGCTTGCACCACGGAGGATTCCCCATGACGCCATGGCTGTAGGAACGGGAGATCTGATCGTACATCACATTCAGAGAACTGTTCCCATAGATGATCAGGTGATCCTTCGGCACCTCCATCATATCCGACATCAGCTGCAGCGCCTCCGGAATCCCATCCAGAACCCCGTAATTGCGGCAGTCGGTCCCATCCTCGCAGCGAAGGTCCGAATCAGAATTCAGCACATCCATCATGCCCATGGAAAGATCCAGCTGCGCAATGCTCGGCTTCCCCCTGGACATATTCAGGTTCAGGTCCAGCGCCTGCGCCTTCTTGTACTGCTGTTTCAGCTCCTGATACAATGTCGTGAGTTCTTCAATTGTCAACTCTGAATATGGTTTCATCTTACTCTCCTGATTCTGCTAAAATATGGTAACCATCCACCACCCCGATGGATCAGAATGCAAAGCGTTCTTCTCCCGGAGTGCTGAATCGTTACCTAAAGACATTCTATGGCAAGAAATGCCGATCCTTATTTCAGGAATTCACACACTCTCTCGTAAACACCTTCCCCGTCCAGCTGATGCTTATGCAGCAACTGAGCCGCGGTGCCGGACTCGCAGAACACGTCATTGACGCCGATCCGTGTCATGGCAGTCGGAAGCTTCTCGCCAAGAACCTCTGCGACCGCTCCGCCAAGACCGCCGAGGATCGAATGCTCCTCCACCGTAACAACCTTCCCGGTCTTCTTCGCGCTGTTCAGGATGATCTCCTCATCCAGCGGCTTAATCGTGTGGATATTGATCACCTCAGCGCTCACGCCTTCTCCTGCAAGCTTCTCCGCCGCCTCAAGCGCGGATGCGACGCACAGGCCGGTCGCGACGATCGTCACGTCCGTGCCTTCCCGCATCAGGATGCCCTTACCGATCTCGAAATGATAATCCGGGCGGTCATTGATCACCGGAACCGCATACCTTCCGAACCTCAGGTAAACCGGCCCCACATACTCGTACGCAGCCTTCACCGCCGCGACCGCCTCAACATCGTCAGACGGATTCAGAATGACCATCCCCGGAATCGTGCGCATCAGAGCGATGTCCTCATTGCACTGATGTGTCGCGCCGTCCTCGCCGACAGAAACCGACGCATGGGTCGCGCCGATCTTGACGTTCAGGTGCGGATAGCCGATGGAATTGCGGACCTGCTCAAAGGCACGCCCTGCCGCGAACATCGCAAAGGAGGATGCAAATACAATCTTCCCCGTCGTCGCCATGCCGGCAGCGATGCCCATCATATCCGACTCTGCGATTCCGCAGTCAATATGGCGGTCCGGAAATTCTTTTTTAAACATACCGGTCTGGGTCGCGCCTGCAAGGTCCGCGTCCAGCACATACAGGTTCTCATGCTCTTTTCCAAGCTCCACGAGCGCTCTGCCGTAGGAGGCTCTGGTAGCAACCTTCTTTACTTCTGGCATAATGCTTCCTCCACTTTCTTCAGATCTTCCATCGCGACTGCGTACTGCTCATCATTCGGAGCCTTCCCATGCCATGCGACCTGGTTCTCCATGAAGGATACATTCTTGCCCTTCACGGTCTTCATAATGATCGCCGTCGGCATCCCCTTCGTCTCCCGTGCCTCCTGGAAGGCCGCGCGAAGCTGGTCGATGTCATTGCCGTCCGCAACATTGATCACATGGAAGTTGAATGCCTCAAACTTCTTGTCAATCGGGTACGGAGAACAGACCTCATCGATCGGCCCGTCGATCTGCAGATTGTTGTTGTCAACAATCACGCAGAGGTTGTCAAGCTTATGGAAGCCCGCAAACATGGAAGCCTCCCATACCTGTCCTTCCTGGATCTCCCCGTCGCCGAGCAGCGTATAGGTTCTCCAGCTATATCCGGACAGCTTCGCGGACAGCGCCATACCCACCGCAGCGCTGATTCCCTGCCCCAGGGAACCGGAGCTCATGTCAACGCCCGGCGTCTCCTGCATGCAGGGATGCCCCTGCAGATAGGAACCCAGATGCCTGAGGGTCGGCAGATCCTCAACCGGGAAATAACCTCTGTTTGCCAGTGTGCTGTAAAGAGCGGGCGCATTGTGTCCCTTGGAAAGAACAAAGCGGTCACGGTCTTCCTTCTTCGGGTTCTTCGGGTCAATGTTCATCTCGTCAAAATACAGAACCGTCATCACATCCGCGGCAGAAAGGGATCCGCCCGGGTGTCCCGCCTTCGCACCGTGAACCGCTGTCACGATACCCTTGCGAACCTCGTTCGCCATCAACTGCAGCTCAAGAGTGGTCATTTTCCTGAAACCTCCTTTTCATCAGACCAGGTGATTCGACCCATATGCCTTCCCGCTCCACGCAGCCGCACGCAAGACCTCTAACATAGCATGCTGTAAGCCAGGCAGCGTCAGCCTGCATCCAACGTCCAGTTTCCGGCATTGAATCGATCTCCATTCATTCGTTTTCTATTAAAACATAAAAACGGCCCCGGGTACAGAGCCGTTTTTTCATTCTTCCCGCCAGAGTATGACTGACCATTGCTGACTGATTCGAGGATCGCACGGGCGCACAGCGGAATGATACCGCTTTAGCGGCGTGCGC
>CAMORF010000002.1 GCA_946623485.1 uncultured Clostridia bacterium | reverse complement strand
CATGGGGACAGTTCCATCTACGGGGCGCTTGTTGTCCTGGCGCAGGACTTTAAGATGGGGCAGCCTCTGGTAGACGGCCATGGAAACTTCGGGTCAATCGAAGGGGATGGGGCTGCCGCCATGCGTTATACCGAGGCAAGGCTGCAGAAGCTGACACAGGAAGCGTTTCTCAGCGACCTGGACAAAGGGGTTGTGGAATTTGTCCCTAATTTTGATGAGACAGAGAAGGAGCCTTCTGTCCTGCCCGCCAGGATTCCCAACCTGC
Source organism: uncultured Clostridia bacterium (assembly GCA_946623485.1). Taxonomy (GTDB): domain Bacteria; phylum Bacillota; class Clostridia; order Lachnospirales; family Lachnospiraceae; genus Porcincola. The sequence continues at coordinate 25,015 of CAMORF010000002.1, read as the reverse complement.
TTGTCAACGGATCGGAAGGAATCGCGGTGGGCATGGCAACCTCCATTCCGCCGCATAACCTGGGGGAAGTGATTGACGCTGCGATCGCTCTGATCCGGGATCCATCCCTGACCAATGACGACCTGATGCAATATGTCAAAGGCCCGGATTTCCCGACTGGCGGGATCGTGGTGAACCGGAAAGAGCTTGCCGCTATCTATGCGACAGGAACGGGGAAGATCCGTATCCGTGGCAAGGTTGAGGTAGAGAAGATCCCGCGTACAGACCGGAAGCGAATCGTCATCACCGAGATCCCTTATACCATGATCGGGGCAGGGATCGGGAAATTCCTGAACGATGTGGCTCAGCTGGCAGACAGCAAAATCGGGAGCGATATCTCTGATATCTCCAACCAGTCCTCCAAAGAAGGCATCCGGATTGTGCTGGAGCTGCGCAAGGGGGCAGACGAGGAATACATTAAGAAGCTGCTTTATAAAAAAACACGGCTGGAGGATACCTTTGGCGTCAATATGCTTGCCGTATCTGACGGCCGGCCGGAGACCCTTTCGCTTCATGCCATCCTGGAAGCCCATATTGAGTTTCAGTTTGAGATCGCGACAAAGAAGTACCGGAGCATGCTGGACAGTGAGCTGGCGAAGAAAGAAGTGCAGGAGGGCCTGATCCGGGCAGTCGATGTGATTGACTTGATCATTGAGATCCTGCGCGGCTCCAGGGACAGGGCGATGGCAAAGGATTGCCTGGTGACGGGCAATACCGAGGGGATCCGCTTTAAGACAAAGAAATCCAGGACGGACGCGTCCAAACTCCGGTTTACGGAAGCCCAGGCGAATGCGATCCTTGAGATGCGCCTGTATAAGCTGATCGGGCTGGAGATTGATGCGCTGACGGCGGAATATGAAGAAACCCTGAAGAAGATCGAGACCTATACCGACATCCTGAACAATTACAGCTCCATGGCGGATGTGATCGTGCGCCAGCTCAAGGAGTACCGTGACAGGTATTCCAAGGAGCGCCGGACACAGATCTGTGATGAAGAGGAAGTCGTGCTGGAGGTCAGGAAGGCGGAAGCCTATCCCTGCGTCCTTCTGGTAGACCGGTTCGGATACGCGCGCACGGTGGATGAATCCGTCTTTGAGAAAAATAAAGAGGCAGCGGAGGAAGAAAACAGAATCATCATCCACTGCATGAGTGATTCGCGCCTGTGTGTGTTTACCGATTCCGGAAAGGTGCATATCCTGAAAGTGGAAAAGATTCCTCATGGAAAATTCCGCGACAAGGGAACTCCCATTGACAATCTGTGTAACTACGATTCCGCGTCGGAAACCTTCCTTTCCATCCAGGATCTTGCGTGGATCAAATCCCGGAAGCTGATATTTGTTACCGCCCATGGTTATGTAAAAATGGTGGAAGGGACCGAGTTTGACGTTTCCAAGCTTACCGTGGCCGGGACAAAGCTGGAGGAAGGCGACAGGCTGCTGAGCGTGCATGAGGCACACTTTGCGTCATACCTGGTGTTTGTGACAAAGAACAGCATGGCGCTGCGCATTTCCCAGGAGGACATCCCGCTGCAGAAAAAGAATGCGAGGGGTGTGATCGGTATCCGGCTGTCTTCCGATGATGAAGTAAGCCAGGTATTGTTCCTGGAGGACGGAGCGCCCACGGAAGCGGAAATCAACGGGCGCACAGTCGCCCTGAACCGGCTGAGGGTTACGGAACGCGGCGGGAAAGGAAGCAAAATCCGCAAATAACTCATGGGGTTTTCTTTTTTACACTTGCAATTTGTGACTTATGGTGCTAAGATGCCATCGTAAGAAGAACTGTTGACAGAAGAACGGGCCGAAAAGCCCGTTCTTCTGTCGTGTCATTATCATGCAGGGGAATCCATGAATCACAGCGAATATGAAGAGAGGACGCAGCAGCTGCTTATGCCGATCCTGCAGGAACATGGCTTTGAGCTGGTGGATGTGGAATTCGTCAAGGAAGGAAGCAGCTGGTACCTGAGGTCCTATATTGATAAGCCCGGCGGGATCAATGTCGATGACTGTGAGATTGTCAGCAGGGCACTGGAGGCACAGCTGGACAGGGAAGATTTTATTTCCGAGGCCTATGTGCTGGAGGTTTCCTCTCCCGGCCTCGGACGTCCGCTCAAAAAAGAGAAGGACTACATCCGGAATGAGGGAAAAGAGATTGAGCTGAGGCTGTATAAAAGCTTTGCGCATGAAAAGGAATTCCGGGGAATCCTGAAAAACTGGACGAAGGACAGCGTATCCATCGAAACAGATGAAGGGCGCATGCTTGAGTTCCAGAGGAAGGACCTGGCATTGATCAGGGAAGCGTTTGACTGGTAATACTACCGTTGGCTGGTAAGAGGCCGTTCGCTGATACCAGGCGTTGGCCGGTAATTGGCCGCTGGCTGGAGACCGGGCCGCTGACGGGGGATCAGGCTGCTATGCCTGACAGGATGATTGCAGGAGGAAAAGGAAAAAAATATGAACGACGAACTGTTTGACGCTCTCATCATTCTTGAGAAAGAGAAGAACATCAAGAGCGACGTGCTTCTTGACGCGATCGCAAAATCGCTGGAGCAGGCCTGCAGAAACAACTTCAACCGGCAGGACCTGACGAATATCGTTGTATCTCTTGATCAGGAAAAAAAGTCCTTTGGCATCTTTCTGGCAAAGGAAGTGGTTGAGAATGTCGAGGACAGCATGACACAGATCAGCCTTGCCGATGCGAAGATGATCGACAGCTCCTATGGGCTCGGGGATACGGTGAATGTTGACATCAATTCCAGGGCGTTCGGACGGATCGCGGTCCAGAATGCGAAGAATGTGATCCTGCAGCAGATCCGCGAGGCGGAAAGGAAAAGCCTGTTCGCAGATTATTATGACAAGGAGAACAAGGTTGTCACGGGTGTTGTGCAGAGGTTTATCGGTCGGAATGTTGCGATCAATCTCGGCAGGGTAGACGGAATCCTGAACGAGAGTGAGATGATCAAGGGAGAGAATTATTATCCGAACCAGCGGATCAAGGTCTATGTCCTTCATGTGGATAATACGCCGAAGGGCCCCCGCATCCTCGTTTCACGTAAGCATCCGAATCTTGTCAGATGCCTGTTTGAGCAGGAAGTCACAGAGGTTGCGGACGGCACCGTTGACATCATGGCGATCGCCCGGGAAGCAGGCTCCCGCTCCAAGATGGCGGTCTGCTCCAGGGCCGAAGGCGTAGACGCGGTGGGCGCGTGCGTCGGGCAGAACGGAAACCGTGTCGCTATGGTTGTGGACGAGCTGAACGGGGAGAAGATCGATATTGTCGAGTGGAATGAGAATCCTGCGTACTTTATCGAAAATGCGCTCAGCCCGGCAAAGGTCGTTACCGTGCTTGTCGATGAGGAGGACCGGGAAGCAAAGGTTGTCGTTCCGGATTACCAGCTGTCGCTTGCCATCGGCCGTGAAGGTCAGAACGCCAGGCTGACTGCCAGGCTGACCGGCTTCAAGATTGACATCAAGTCTGAGACTCAGGCAATCGAATCCGGCGAACTCGACGCGTTCCAGGAAGAGTATTACAGTCAGGGATATGAAGAGGAAGAGGCTTCCTACGAGGACGGGTACTATACGGAAGATGACTATCCGCAGGATGCCTATGCGCAGGAAGAGTACTACGGAGAAGAGGCCTATGACAAAGACCTGACATATGCAGAGGGGTCCGCGTACGATGCTGAGGGGAATGCTGATGTGCCCCAGGCACAGAACCAGAATCCCGGTTATCCTGCTGTTAAGGGGGCGGAAGAACATGCAGGGAGCTAATCTTCGCGGTCTGCGCAGATGCGCCGGCTGCGGTGTACTGAAGAACAAAAGTGAGATGATCCGGGTGATCCGGACAAAAGAAGGGGAAGTCATGGTGGATGAGACGCAGAAGAAGAACGGCAGAGGAAGCTATATCTGCAAGTCCCTGGACTGTCTCGAAGCTGCCGCAAAACGCCGTGGGCTGCAGCGGGACCTGAGGTATTCTGCCGACCCGGAGATTTACGAGCAGGTGCGCCGGATCATAGAGGCGGCAAATGAATGACTTGAAGCGGGTTTACAGCCTTCTTGGACTTTCGCAGCGGTCCGGGAAGCTCGCGTCGGGGGAATTCATGGTGGAAAAAGCTGTGAAGGAAGGCCGCGCGGCCCTTGTGATCCTGGCTGCGGATGCTTCAGAGAATACCAAAAAGAAGTTTTATAATATGGGTGCGTTTTACCAGGTACCGGTGGTGGAACTGTCAGACAAGGATACCCTTGGACACAGGATCGGCCGGACGGAGCGATCCAGCCTGGCACTTCTTGATGACGGCTTTGCGAAGGCGGTTAAAAAGGAGCTTGAATCGTACAGTACGCGGAGGTAGTTGATTTGGGAAAGATCAGAGTACATGAACTTGCAAAGGAGCTGGAGAGATCCGCCGGCGATGTGATTGCCATTCTGTCCGCTATGGGCATAGCAGACGTCAAGGCCGCCAGCGGGATTGATGATAGCATTGCTGCGAAGGTGAGGGCGAAGCTGTCTTCGCCTAAGTCTGCTCCGGCTTCGGGCACCGTTCCTTCTGAGAAGAAGGCAGCTGCCGCAAAAGCACCGGGCAGCGAGGAGGGTGCGCCGAAGAAGAAAAAGTTCGTCGCTGTCTTTCGCCGTGAAAATGCACGCAGCGGAGTCATTTCCCGGATGCCGACCAAACAGGCGCAGCAAAGAAGCCAGGGGCCTGTTGCCCATACGGCAAGGCCGGTGCAAAGAAAGCGTCCTCAGGATGGAACCGCGCGTCCCCTGGATCCTGCTGCCCGTGGGACCCGGATGCCGGAGAATCTGGCGGGAAGGAAGCCTGAGAGCATGAGACCGGAGGCATCCCGCCTTGCGGGGGCTCCAGGTCCGGAGAGTGTGGTATCCCGTCCGCAGCCGGCAGCCGTGCCGCCAAAGCCACAGACTGCAGCAGGGGCGAGCCCGTCTGCGTCTGATCTTTCCAGGACAGCACAGGCACAGGCAGCTGCATCAGCTTCTGCAGCTCCCGCTTCACAGGCCATCCCACAGGCTTCGTCTCAGGCGGAGACTGCCGCCAGGCTATCCGCTGCCCAGCAGGGGCAAAAGGGCACTCCGGCCAAAAAAGAGGCCCCGGCTCAGTCTGCTCAGAGGCAGCAGGCAGCAGGCAGCAGTACCGCGCAGCAAAGGAAGCCATCTTCCCCGCAGGGCACCGGCAACAGACGTGCTTCTGCCCCCGACCGGGGACAGGGGCATCAGGAGGCCAAAGCTTCGGATGGGAGGCGCCCGTATCAGGGAGACCGCCAGCGCAGCGGCCAGACCCAGGGAAAACAGCAGGGCGGTGGTTTTTCCGGCCAGGGGCGTTCAGGCGCCGGAGCAGCCGCGGCATCCGCGAAACCAGGCGCATCCGCCCCAAGAGGCGGCCAGAGCCGGAAGGATTCCTCCAAAGGGCGGTTTGATCCAAGCCGTGAGAATGCCCAGAGCCGTGGCAAGAATGCCAATGCCAGAAGAGAAGGGAAGGACCGCAACGAGAAGTACAACCGGTTTGATGCCAATGACCGTGTCCAGACCGGGCGGCGCAGGAAAGACCAGAATAAAGCTGCGTCCGCGGCGAAGGTTGAGCCGGTAAAGGTCGAGGAGAAGATCAAGACGATTATTCTTCCGGATCATATTACGCTCAAGGAGCTTGCGGACAAGATGAAGGTTCAGGCTTCCCAGATCATCAAGAAGCTTTTCATGGACGGGAAGATGGTCACGATGAACTCTGACCTTACTTATGAGGAGGCAGAGGAGATTGCGGTGGAATACGAAATCCTCTGTGAGCATGAGGAGAAGAGAGACCTGATCGCTGACCTTCTGAAGGAAGAGGATGAGAGTGAAGATGATATGGTCGCGAGGCCGCCGGTTGTCTGTGTCATGGGACATGTTGACCATGGTAAGACATCGCTTCTGGACGCCATCCGGGATACCCATGTGACGGACAGAGAATCAGGCGGGATCACGCAGCATATCGGTGCTTCTGTCATCCATTACAATGACAGAACCATCACATTCCTGGATACGCCGGGCCATGAGGCATTTACCGCCATGCGTATGCGTGGTGCCAACTCGACGGATATCGCGGTTCTTGTCGTCGCTGCAGACGACGGTGTCATGCCCCAGACCGTGGAGGCGATTAATCATGCCAAGGCGGCAGGGATTGAGATCATTGTCGCGATCAATAAGATTGATAAGCCCAGCGCCAACATTGACCGTGTCAAGCAGGAGCTGACAGAATATGAACTGATCGCGGAGGACTGGGGCGGAAGCACGACCATGGTTCCGGTCTCAGCCAAGTCCCATGAAGGAATTGACGACCTGCTTGAGATGATTCTCCTGACTGCCGACGTGATGGAACTGAAGTCCAACCCGAACCGGCGCGCGAGAGGCCTTGTCATCGAGGCGAAGCTGGATAAGGGACGCGGCCCGGTTGCATCCCTCCTGATCCAGAAGGGTACCTTGCATGTAGGCGATCCGATTGATGCCGGCGCATGCTTTGGCAAGGTCCGCGCCATGACGGATGATAAGGGCAGGCGCGTCAAAGAGGCCGGTCCGTCCATGCCGGTGGAGGTCATTGGATTCTCCGATGTTCCCGGCGCGGGAGAGATCTTTACTTCGCCTGAGACGGAAAAGGAGGCGAAGAACTTTGCCGCAACCTTCATTACGGTGGGCAAGGAGAAGATGATTGAGGAATCCCGCAAGCGGACATCCCTGGATGATCTGTTTAACCAGATCAAGGAAGGTACCCTGAAGGATCTGAACCTGATTGTCAAAGCAGATGTGCAGGGCTCCGTGGAGGCACTGAGGCAAAGCCTTCTGAAGCTGACGAATGAGGAAGTGATCGTGAAGATCATCCATTCTGCGGTCGGCGCGATCAATGAATCGGATGTTACCCTGGCAAGCGCTTCGAACGCGATTATCATTGGCTTCAATGTCAGGCCGGACGCGCAGGCCAAGTCTACCGCAGAGCATGAAGGCGTGGACATCAGGCTCTACAAGGTAATCTATGACGCAATCAATGATGTTGAGAACGCCATGAAGGGAATGCTCGAACCGGTTTATGAAGAGAAGGTGACCGGTCATGTTGAGATCCGCCAGATCTTCAAAGCCAGCGGTGTCGGCAACATTGCAGGATCCTATGTCCTGGACGGCACTGTCCAGAGAGGTTCCAAGGCACGCATTACCCGTGACGGCAAGCAGATCTTTGATGGTTCGATCGCATCATTGAAGCGGTTCAAGGATGACGTCAAGGAAGTCCGTTCCGGATTTGAATGCGGCCTGGTATTCGATGGCTTCAGTGAGATCCGGGAAGGCGACCAGGTTGAGGTTTATACGATGGTTGAAGTTGCGCGCAGCTGACCGGGGGTGGAATTGTGAGGAAAAACAGTATCAAAAACATCCGCATCAATGAAGAAGTCCGCAGGCAGCTTCAGGAGATCATCATGCGTGAACTGAAGGATCCCAGGGTGGATCCCATGACCAGCGTCACCAAGGTGGAGGTTGCACCGGATCTGAAGACCTGCAAGGCGTATATCTCTGTTCTTGGCAATGCCCACGCGCTTGGCAGTACCATAGAGGGGCTGGAAAGCGCGGAGGGATATATCCGCCGTGAGCTGGCCAGGAGCGTGAATCTGCGCAACACGCCAACGGTACGTTTCATCGCCGATGATTCGATTGCCTACGGCGTCGGCATGTCCAAGAGGATCGATGAGGTGATTGCGCAGGATGAATCCAGGCATGTTGCGGATTCCGGGGAACCGGATCCGGATGGCCCGGAAGGAGGAGAAGAGGTTTGATTTCTCTGGATAACATTCTGGACGGTGTAAAGACTGTGGGGATCTGCGGGCATGTCAAGCCCGACGGTGATGCCTTTGGCAGCTGCATGGGGCTTTTCCTGTTTTTAAAAACCTACTATCCTGCCATCCGTGCGACGGTGTATCTGGAGGACAATTATCCGAAATCTTATGAATTCGTGTCCTGCAGTGACCAGGTGGTTCATGATTACCCCGCACAAGAAGCGCATGATCTGTTTATCGCGCTGGATTCCGGAGACCTTCAGAGATTGGGGGAAGCGCAGGGCTATTTTCACGCGGCAGGAAAAACGGTTGTGATTGATCACCATATTTCGAACGTGGGATATGGAATGATCCGTGAGATTCAGCCTGAGGCGAGTTCCACCAGTGAGCTGGTCGCGCTGATGATCGGGAAGGATCGGATCACAAAAGAGATCGCGGAACCGTTGTATATGGGGATTGCCCATGATACAGGCATCTTCCAGTATAGCTGCACTTCAAGCCGTACCATGATGGTCGGCGGCTGGCTGATGGATACGGGAATCGATTTTTCATGGATCTGCGATGAGACATTTTTCCTGAAGAGCTATCGCGAGAACCAGGTGCTTGGCCGGGCGCTGGCTGAGAGCATCCTGATGATGGACGGAAAGCTGATCTTCAGTGCCCTGCGCAGGAAGGACCTTGATTTCTACCAGGTAGATCCGAAGAATCTGGACGGGATTGTTCAGCAGCTTCGTGTCACCAGAGGGGTTGAGACGGCAGTATTTCTATATGAGGTCGCTCCGAACCGGTATAAGGTGAGCCTGCGCTCAAACGGGAAAGTGAATGTATCAAAAGTCGCTTCCTATTTTCAGGGAGGCGGACATTTCAGGGCAGCCGGATGCACCATGGATGGAGACGTGCACGATGTTGTCAATAACATTGCCGCGCAGGTGGACAGGCAGCTTAGGACCTGTTCGGAAATAATCTGATCATCTTGCGTGTCTGATTTTCCGGTTGCGTCGTCAGAAAGCCTCGTTGTAGTGAGAGATATGAAGGATGGTTTGGGGCATTCATGCTGAACGGAATTCTGAATGTATATAAAGAAAGCGGGTTTACCAGCAATGATGTGGTGGCGAAGCTGCGCGGAATCCTCAGGCAGCGGAAGATCGGCCATGCCGGGACACTGGATCCTGCGGCTGTGGGCGTCCTTCCGGTGCTGCTGGGAGGCGCGACGCGCCTTTCAGAATGGATGATGGACCATGAGAAAACATACCGCGCGGTTCTTCTGCTCGGGGTTTCTACCGACACGCAGGATATGACCGGGCAGGTAATCAGAACATGGGACGGGCAGCTGCCTGATGAGGATGCGGTTCGTTCGGCAGTCTTTTCCTTTCAGGGCGGCTATGATCAGCTGCCGCCGATGTATTCGGCAAAGCAGGTGAACGGAAAACGGCTGTATGATCTTGCGCGTCAGGGCAAGGAAGTCGCGCGCAGTAAGGTCTTTGTCCGGATTCCATCCATCCGGATTGAGAAAATGGCGCTTCCTGAAGTAACCATCCTGGTTGACTGCTCCAAAGGAACCTATATCCGGACGCTTTGCCATGATATCGGGGAAGCCCTTGGCTGCGGCGGGGCGATGAAAGAACTCATCCGGACCAGGGCGGGCGGCCTGATGATCGAGGATGCCCTTCCACTGGGAAAGATTGAAGAGATGGCCCGGGCAGGAAGGATCCAGGAGCAGGTGATTCCGTTAGAGGAGATGTTCCTTGATTTTCTTCGTGTCCGGACGCCTTCTGAAGCGGCACAAAAAAAGCTGTTGAATGGAAATGCCCTGACCACGGAGGAACTCTCACTGCCGCCCGGCGGCGCAGGCGATATGATCAGGTTATGTAAAGCAGATGGCAGTTTTCTTGCCCTTTACCGGTTTGTGCCTGAGAAAGGGCAATACATTCCTTACCGGATGTTTCTCTGAGGTATGGCAGTTTGCAGGTATTTCACAGTTTAGAAGAATATAAAGAATCAGGAGTCTGCAAGATCCCAGGCGCGGTGACGCTTGGGAAGTTTGACGGTGTGCACATCGGACATCAGAAACTGATCAGGAAGATCATGGATTTTGCGCATGCCAATTCCATATCGAGTATTGTGTTTGCCATTGAAATCCAGGATCGTCCCATCCTGAGCCATGAAGAAAGAGCGGTATATCTGGACTCCCTCGGCGTGGATATTCTTGTGGAGTGTCCCTTTTCCAGGGAGTTTATGAGCATGCGGGCAGAGACGTTCGCCAGGGAGGTCTTGTCCGAAACCATGCATGCATCTTATGTCTGCGTGGGGACGGATTTCGGGTTTGGCTGCCGCAGGGAAGGAACCGCCTCCATGCTTGCGGACTTAGGCCGGCAATATGGATTCCAGGTTGAAATTGCGGCAAAAGAGCGCCTGTTTCAGGAGGATGTCAGCTCTTCAAGAGTGCGGAAGGCGCTCGCGAAGGGGGATATGAAGCTGGCAAATGCGCTGCTGGGAAGGCCCTATCCTGTGATGGGGATCGTTCAGCACGGAAGACACCTTGGAACGGGGATCGGCGTCCCGACGGTCAATGTACATCCTGGCGCAAATAAGATCCTTCCGCCTGATGGTGTTTACGCATCCTGCACCCGTCTTCCGGATCAGACAATCCGGACGGGGATTACCAATCTGGGCATCCGCCCGACGGTGGGCGGGAAAACGCGCAAAGCAGAGACAACTTTATTTGATTTCCAGGCTGACCTGTACGGGCAGACGATTCAGACTGACCTGCTTGATTACCTTCGGCCGGAGCATAAGTTTTCCAGCCTCGATGAGCTGAAAAGCCAGATCGGCAGGGACAGGGAAAGCGCCCTTGCCATTCTTCCTGACGAATGTGACAGGTTTTATGGTAGGCCGGCCTTCGAATTTCACGGGCAGGGTTGACTGGTTTCCGGGATAATGTTATAGTTCCAAAGTATGGTTTGATGTCTGTGTGGTGCAGACGTTGTAAGCCTTCACTCAGGAGATGGATCACTCCGACCCCTTCTTCGTGAAAGGCGATTCTAAAAAACAGGAGGAGACTGAAGATGATTACAAAAGAGAAGAAAACGGCAATTATTGAAGAGTACGGAAGACAGCCCGGGGATACCGGATCGCCCGAGGTTCAGGTCGCTGTCCTGACCGAGCGGATCAAAGAGCTCACTGAGCATCTGAAGGCAAACCCGAAGGACCATCATTCCAGGAGAGGGCTTCTGAAGATGGTTGGTAAGAGAAGGGGACTTCTGGAGTATCTGAAGAAGACAGATATCGAGGGATACCGTACCCTGATCGCAAGGCTTGGCCTTCGTAAATAATTCCGCGTTGAAGCACCCGGTCCGCTGCTGGGCCGGGTGTTTTTTGGCATGATGGCTCAGCGCATCTGTCGAGGCAACTGTAAAGGTGGCCTGCACGCCAGGCCGGTTTTACAGTTGATTCGAGGATGGGCTGTGTCGTGAAGAAAAGCATTCCATTCATTGAAACATTCCATTCATCGAAAGGAGTATAGAAAAAGAGTATGCAGAAAGGAAAGACATTTTCCATGGAAATCGGCGGCCGCACGCTGAGCGTCGACGTCGGAAGAGTCGCGGCACAGGCAAACGGCGCGGCTTTTATGCATTATGGTGATACTACAGTCCTCAGCACGGCAACCGCTTCCGAGAAGCCGCGGGACGGGATTGACTTTTTTCCGCTGTCAGTAGACTTTGAAGAGAAATACTACGCCGTCGGCAAGATGCCAGGCGGCTTCAATAAAAGAGAAGGAAAGGCAAGCGAGAACGCGGTTTTGACATGCAGAGTCATTGACCGCCCGATGCGTCCTCTGTTCCCGAAGGATTACCGGAATGACGTGACACTGAACAACCTGGTCATGAGCGTTGATCCGGAATGCCGCCCGGAGCTTGTCGCGATGCTTGGCTCCGCGATCGCCACCTGCATTTCCGATATCCCCTTTGACGGGCCGTGCGCAATGACGCAGATGGGGCTTGTCGATGGTGCGTTTATTGTGAATCCTTCCCAGGCACAGTGGGATGAGGGGGATCTTCAGCTGACCGTTGCGTCCACCTCCACCAAGGTAATCATGATCGAAGCCGGCGCGAATGAGATCAAGGAAGAGAAGATGATCGAGGCGATCTACAAATGCCATGAGATCAATCTGACCATCATTGATTTCATCAACCGGATTGTGGCTGAGGTCGGAAAGCCGAAGCACAGCTACGAGTCAGCCGCGGTACCGGAAGAGGTATTCGAAGCGCTGAAGGAGCTGGTTCCGGCTGAAGAGATGGAGAAGGCCGTCTTCACCGACGTCAAGCAGGAAAGAGAAGAGAACATCCGTGTCCTGACCGCCCGCGTGGAGGAAGCGTGGGCGCAGAAGGAAGACTGGCTTGCCATCCTTCCGGACGCGATGTACCAGTATGAGAAGAAGACAGTCCGTAAAATGATCCTCAAGGACCACAAGCGGCCGGACGGCAGAAGGATTGACGAGATCCGTCCGCTGGCGGCAGAGATTGACCTGATCCCGAGAGTTCATGGAAGCGCCATGTTTACCCGCGGGCAGACTCAGATCTGCACGGTGACGACCCTCGCGCCGCTTTCTGAAGTACAGCGCGTGGAAGGCCTGGATGACAATATTACGGAAAAGCGTTACATCCATCAGTATAATTTCCCGTCTTATTCCGTCGGGGAAACCAAGCCGTCAAGAGGACCGGGACGCCGTGAGATCGGCCATGGCGCGCTTGCGGAGAGAGCGCTGCGCCCGATGATCCCGTCCAAGGAGGAATTCCCGTACGCGATCCGGCTGGTATCTGAGACATTTGAATCCAACGGTTCTACCTCGCAGGCTTCCATCTGCGCTTCAACGATGTCCCTGATGGCTGCAGGCGTTCCGATCAAAAAGCCGGTCGCAGGCATTTCCTGCGGATTGGTCACTGGAGAGACCGATGATGATTACCTGGTTCTGACCGACATTCAGGGGCTGGAAGACTTCTTCGGCGATATGGACTTTAAGGTTGCCGGGACTCATGACGGTATCACCGCCATCCAGATGGATATCAAGATTCATGGCCTGACACGCCCCATCGTGGAAGAGGCAATTGCCCGCACGAGACAGGCCAGGGAGTACATCCTGAATGAAGTGATGCTTCCCTGTATTGCCGAGCCGCGCAAGGAGCTCTCACCGTATGCGCCGAAGATCGTGCAGATCCAGATTGATCCTGCAAAGATCGGCGACGTGGTCGGACAGAGAGGGAAAACCATCAATGAGATCGTTGCCCGTACCGGCGCGAAGATTGACATTGATGAGGACGGAAGCGTCAATGTATGCGGAACCGATATGGATGCGATCCATGCGGCGATCGATATGATCCGCATTATCACGACAGAATTTGAAGAAGGCCAGATCCTCTCCGGTACGGTTGTCTCGATCAAAGAGTTCGGCGCGTTCATCGAATTCGCGCCCGGCAAGGAAGGGATGGTTCATATCTCCAAGATCGCGAAGCACAGAATCAACCGGGTCGAAGATGTCCTGACCCTCGGAGACCGCGTCACCGTGGTATGCCTGGGCAAGGATAAGATGGGCAGACTCTCCTTCTCCATGAAGGATGTCAAGCAGGGACCTTACCAGTCCGCGTAAACTGATCTGTTAACGGTATATTTATAAAAAAACGACAGGGCACCGCCGGAACGATTCATCGTCGGCGCCCTGTTTTTCTTTGCGGTGAAACGGGGTGGAACAGGTGGTGGAACCGTCCCCTGTTCCACTCCCCCTGTTTCACCCTTCCGTCAATGAACTCAGGTCTGAATAAAAGGATGGGTAAGAGATATCGATGCATTCTGCGTCTCTTATGGTTGTGGGTCCTTCTGCCGCCAAAGCACAGACTGCGGCGCTCATGGCAATCCGGTGATCCAGGCAGCTGTCGGTGACGGCTCCGTGAAGCGGCGCGCCTCCTTCGATGACCATCCCGTCCGGCGTAGGCGTTATATGCGCCCCCATGGCACGCAGCATGTTCGTTGTTGTTTCGATCCGGTCTGATTCCTTCACCCGAAGCTCGGCAGCATGACGGATCACGGTGGTTCCGCTTGCATATGCCGCAAGCACAGCAAGGACAGGGAGCTCATCAATCAGGGTCGGGATCATCTCAGCCCCGACCTCGATTCCGGTAAGAGCGGAGGAGCGCACCAGGAGATCCGCGGCCATCTCTCCCCCTTGGATCTTCTGGTTCAGGATGCGGATATCGCCTCCCATCCTTTGGGCAGCCTGAAGGATTCCGGTCCTGGTCGGATTGATCCCGACATTTTTGATCAGAACCTCACTGCCGGGAACGATCAGGGCTGCCGCGAGAAAATAGGCTGCCGAAGAGATATCGCCGGGAATTGTGATGTCAAACCCGTGAAGCTCCGGCTCCGGGGCAATCGACGCCTCATATCCGTTTTCGGTTTTCCTGGAAGAAACCCGGGCGCCAAGCCCGGATAGCATCAGCTCTGTATGGTTGCGGGAAAGAAATGGCTCTGTGACGGTAGTCGTTCCTTCCGCGTAGAGCCCCGCCAGAAGCACGCAGGACTTTACCTGGGCGCTGGCTGTCGGAGAGAGATAATCGATTGCATGGAGGACCGCAGGAGCAATCCGGAGCGGGACACAGCCATTCTCGTGCAAAGAGCGGATGTCGGCTCCCATTAAGCTGAGCGGCGTCATGATCCGCTTCATTGGCCGCTTCCGGATCGAAGCATCCCCATCCAGGGTGGATGCAAATCCCTGCCCGGCAAGAATGCCGGAGATCAGCCTTGTGGTTGTTGCGGAGTTTCCGGTATATAACACCTCCGACGCCTCCCGGAGCCCCCTCAGGCCACGGCCGTGGACGATGATGGTTTCCCCGGCAGGATCCTCCTCTAATTCAATTCCAAGCTTCCGGAAGCAGGAGACCGTCGAAAGGCAGTCCGCGCTTCTTAGAAAATGCGAGATCCGTGTATCCCCGCTTGCAATGGCGCCGAACATCACTGCGCGGTGGGAAATGGACTTGTCCCCCGGGACGCAGACCGTGCCGTTTAATCTTTTGACAGGATGGATTGTCTGTTTCATCGTTTTTTCCCCTCGTATTTTTTCGTCACCGGCAAAAGCCGGTGACACCTCATGCCGAATCCTGGCACCAGGACTCCGTCACCGGCAAAAGCCGGTGACACCTCATGCCGAATCCTCTTCATTCATTCTCCCATATGGTGTAGCGGTGGTGCCTTAGGAGACTGACCGCTTTTTTCATCGCCTTCCTGTCATAGAATTCTATGGACAGCGCCCCCTGCTCATAGGCGCGGTTGTGAACAATGGAGATGTTTTTGAGCGAGATGGAATGCACCGCAAGGATCGTCGCGACCGTTGCGATGGCGCCGCTTTCATCGATAACATCGCAGTAGATCCGGAAGGTACTCTTGACCGGCCCGTTTGAGGCAAAGCTGAAGGAATTCCGATAGTCACGGCTTCTCTCAAACATGTGGTAGATATAGCCGCCGTCGCCGCTGCACATATGGTCGCGCGCCGCAATCATCTGATCCAGGAACGTATCCATGACACGGGAGATGTTGCTGCTGTTTTCGACGCAGATCGATTCCCACATCGGGGGAGAGCAGGAGGCGATCCTGGTGATATCCCGGAAACCGCCGGCAGCGATGGTCTTCATATGTTCCTGCTCAGAGTCAAGCTCATGCACCGTATTCACCAGGGAGGCTGCGACGACATGCGGCAGATGGCTGATTGCCGCAGTGATAAAATCATGCTCCGCGGGATCCAGGATCAGTGGGATTGCCTTCAGGGACAGGATAAATGTACGCAGCTGTTCGACACGGTCAGGAGATACCTCCCGTGTGGGCGTAAGCACATAATATGCGTTTTCAAATAAATGGTCTGTCGCGTTCTCAAGGCCGGACTTCTCGGAGCCGGCCATCGGATGCCCGCCGATAAACTGCGCGGACAGGCCGAGGTTTGAGACCGCCTCATGGATCGGGGATTTCACGGATCCCACATCCGTTAACAGGCATGTGGCACTCAGCACCTGGCGCAGTTTTGGCAGAACGGAAATGTTCTCTTCCGCCGGCGCGCAGAGGAAGATCATGTTGCATTGGGAAAAACGCGGATCCTCCGGTCCGTCGCAGATGAAGTCGATGATTCCCTTCTCATAGGCCTTCCGGCAGGTTTCCGGAGAATGGCTGACTGCCATGAGAAAGCAATCAGGTTCATTTTTCCTCAAATTTATCGCC
Source organism: uncultured Clostridia bacterium (assembly GCA_946623485.1). GTDB lineage: Bacteria > Bacillota > Clostridia > Lachnospirales > Lachnospiraceae > Porcincola. The sequence goes on along the minus strand of CAMORF010000002.1, from coordinate 8,921 downwards.
AAAGACCCGCCGATCAGGCCAAGTCCGATCAATCCGTATGTCATAATTCCTCCTGACTGTTTCAGAAAAAGAAGCGCTGAAAAGTACTTTTGCCGTTTCATTCGTTGAAGTGCAATTCGTCATAAAGTATGCCATACGGATCCGGAAACCGCAAGGGCGATACGTTGAAAAGTCACAAAAGCCTTGCATTAAATCCTCAGTTTATGTAAAATATTCGCATATGGGCATTTGCCCGAATTACGTGAATGGAGGATGATACTCATGAAAGTTTACAACACTGATAAGATCCGCAATGTTGTGCTGCTTGGCCACGGCGGAGCGGGTAAGACCAGCCTTCTGGAGGCCATGGCTTATCTGTCCGGCATTACGACCAGACTGGGAAATGTCGCCGACGGGAATACCCTCAGTGATTATGATAAAGAGGAGCAGAACAGAAAGTTCTCGATCAGCACCTCGGTGGCGCCCGTCATCCGCGGTGATATCAAGATTAACGTCCTGGATGCTCCCGGTTACTTTGACTTTGTCGGGGAAGCAGAAGAGGCGGCTGCGGCTGCAGATGCTGCCATCATCGTAATCAATGGCAAGAGCGGGGTGGAAGTCGGAACCCAGAAGGCATGGGATCTTTGCGAGAAGTATCAGCTTCCGAGAATCTTCTATATTTCGAACATGGATGTGGAGAACGCTTCCGCAGTCAAGGTCGTGGACGCGCTGACCGCGCTTTACGGGTCAAAGATCGCGCCGCTGTACCTGCCGATCCGCGAGAATGAGAAGTATGTCGGCTATGTTGACGTCGTTTCCCAGAAGGCTTTTAAGTACGTTGATAAAGAGAAGAAGAAGGAATGCGACGAGCCTGCGGACATGAAGGATGATGTCGCCGCGCGCCGGGATTCGATGCTTGAAACGGTTGCAGAGACCAGTGAAGAATTCATGGACAAGTACTTTGGCGGCGAACCCTTTACGGATGATGAGGTTTTCAGCGCCCTGAAGCAGAATGTCTGCCAGTGTGACATGTGCCCGGTCACCATCGGTTCTTCCACGAACCTGCAGGGAATCAACATCCTGCTGGACGATGTGGTCCGGTATTTCCCGAGCCCGGCCGAGCGCACCATCTCCGGTACGGATACGAAGGCAGACAAGCCGTATGAAGCCAATTATAACCCGAAGGGCGTGAAGAGCGCGTTCATCTGGAAGACCATCGTGGATCCGTTCATCGGTAAGTACTCCATGGTCAAGGTTGCTTCCGGTGTCCTGAAGCCGGAAGACATGCTCTACGATACAGAGTCCCAGGATGAGTTCCGCGCGGGCAAGCTGTATGTTTTCTGCGGAAACAAGCCGCAGGAGGTGCCGGAGCTTTGTGCCGGCGACATCGGCGCGATCGCGAAGCTTGACGCGGCGACCGGCGATACGATCTCCACGAAGGCTGCTCCGGTTCTGTTCCCGAAGTTTGATGTTTCCACGCCATACACCTACAAGCGGTATGCGGCGAAGAATAAGGGGGATCTTGACAAGGTAGCACAGGCCCTCGCAAAGATCGCGCAGGAAGACCTGACCATGAAGACGGTCAATGATTCCGGCAACCATCAGACGCTCCTGTATGGAATGGGAGATCAGCATCTGGATATCATCATCAGCAAGCTGCAGTCCAAGTATAAAGTAGAAGCTGAACTGAGCAAGCCAGCTGTTGCGTTCCGTGAGACCATCCGAAAGAACAGCGATGTAGATTCCAAGTATAAGAAGCAGTCCGGCGGACACGGGCAGTACGGCCATGTCAAGATGAAGTTCGAGCCCTCAGGCGATTTGAATACGCCATATGTATTTGAGCAGATCGTCGTCGGCGGCGCGGTTCCGAAGAACTTCTTCCCGGCAGTGGAGAAGGGAATTGCGGATTCGGTCGGCGCAGGCCCGATGGCAGGCTATCCGGTGGTCGGCGTGAAGGCGATACTGTATGATGGATCCTACCATCCGGTTGACTCCTCAGAGCAGGCTTTCAAGACCGCGGCAAACATGGCCTTCAAGAAGGGCTTCATGGAGGCAGGCCCGGTTCTCCTGGAACCCATCGTTTCCCTGCATGTCACCGTGCCGGATAAGTTTACCGGTGATGTCATGGGTGACCTGAACAAGAGGCGCGGGCGTGTGCTTGGCATGAACCCGGATCACAAGGGGAATACCATCATCGATGCAGACGTTCCGCAGAGTGAGCTGTATGGCTATTCCACAACACTGCGCTCCATGACCGGCGGAAGCGGCGATTTCGCTTACGAGTTTGCCCGTTATGAGCAGGCTCCGGCGGAAGTCCAGGAGAAGGAGATCGCTGCGCGCGCCAAAGAACTGGAGAGCTGATTCCAAAAAAAACTTTTCATCATAACGACACTATGATATAATGCCGTGGAAAAGATTGGATTCACAGTGTTTTTAGATCAAGAATAGAACATGAAGGAGGCCTCAGCGATGAAGCACATTAAGACTCTGAACACCAGATCCCTTCAGGAAAGCGTAAAGAAGGGCGGATGCGGCGAGTGCCAGACATCCTGCCAGTCCGCATGCAAGACCAGCTGCACGGTCGGAAACCAGACCTGTGAGAAGAATCGGTAATGATGAGGAAACGTCACGGTGTTTTAGGATGGTATCGTGACAGATTCCAGGGTTTCGGAGCTGTGTGACAGAACCTTAGGAGCTGTGTGACAGATTCTTACACCCGGGACGATAGAAACAGCTGATACACAAAGAAGGAATTGACAGGCTGTCGCAGATAGCACCTGCGGCAGCCTGTTCTATGGAACTGAATCGGAACTTTGGAGGTTTCTTTGGTACACCAGTATCGTAATAATGGTTACAATATAGTCCTTGACGTAGACAGCGGCAGCGTACATGTTGTGGATGACCTGGTATATGAGGTCATCGGATTCCTGAAGGAAAGAAGAACTGCTTCCGCGCAGGAGATCATGAACGCACTTGGCGGCCGGTATCCACAGCAGGAGGTGGAAGAGGCACTGGAGGAAATCCGCTTCCTGGAAAAAGAAGGGCAGCTGTTTGCGCAGGATGTTTACCGCGGCCCGGTTCTGGACTTTAAAAACCGTCCCACCGTCGTAAAAGCGCTCTGCCTTCATATTGCCCATGACTGCAATCTTGCCTGTCAGTACTGTTTTGCCGGGGAGGGAGAATATCATGGCAGACGTGCCCTGATGAGCGAAGAGACGGGAAGGAAAGCCCTTGACTTCCTGGTCGCAAATTCCGGGCACAGGAGAAATCTGGAGGTCGATTTTTTTGGCGGCGAGCCGCTGATGAATTTTGATGTCGTCAGGAAGCTGACGGCATACGGGCGGGAGCTGGAGAAGAAGCATGACAAGCATTTCCGTTTTACGCTGACGACAAACGGAGTTTTATTGAACGAAGCGGTCATGGATTTCTGCAACCAGGAGATGGATAATGTTGTCCTGAGCCTGGATGGAAGAAAACAGGTACATGACCGGATGCGCCCGACGCGCAATGGCAAGGGCAGTTATGACCTGATCGTGCCGAAGTTCCAGGAATTTGCCCGGCGGCGCAAAGCCCTGGGAAAGCAGTATTACATCCGCGGGACATTTACCCATTATAATCTTGATTTCGCGCAGGATGTCCTGCATTTTGCGGATCTTGGATTCGACCAGCTTTCCATGGAGCCGGTTGTCGCGCCGGCTGACGCGCCTTATGCGATCCGGCCGGAAGACCTTGATCCCATCAAGGATCAGTATGACCTGCTTGCCCGGGAGATGATCCGGCGGGGAAAGGAGGGAAGAGGATTTACCTTTTTCCACTTCATGATCGATCTGAGCGGAGGTCCTTGCGTCTATAAGAGGCTCAGCGGCTGCGGGAGCGGTACGGAATATCTGGCTGTAACGCCATGGGGGGATCTGTATCCCTGCCATCAGTTTGTCGGGAATGAGGCGTTCCTGCTCGGCAATGTAGAAGCGGGCGTGACACGGCAGGATCTTGTGGGAACCTTTAAGACATGTAATGTCTACGCCAAGAAGGAATGCGCGGAATGCTTTGCACGTTATTACTGCAGCGGCGGATGCGCGGCGAATTCCTACAATTTCCATGGACGCATAGACAGCGTCTATGAAATCGGCTGCGAGCTGGAGCGGAAACGAGTGGAATGCGCGCTGATGATCAAAGCAGCGCTTGCCTCTGGGGAAGGGTAACTATTTCAGCAGATGTGCTGAATGATTACAGATATCATGTAACTGTTGTCAATCCGGGATTCAGAATGCCCGTTCAAATGTGCAGATGAGGAACGATCCAGCATCCAGTGAGGAACCTGTTGCGTTCTGAGCAATGGGGTGGTGAATCGTTACGATTGAAAAGAACGGTTTCAGACGGATCAGGATGCAGATTGGTTGGCTTAGAAAAGAGGAACAGACCAATGAAAAAGAGAAATGCCGGGATTATCCTGGCGGTGATAGCATGCGTGCTTGTGCTGCTGATTATTACAGCATCTGTCGGATGGGGTCCGTCCGGAACAGGCGCGGCAAGAAACATTAAGCTCGGACTTGACCTCGAAGGTGGTGTTTCCATTACCTATCAGGCTGTGGAAGCGAATCCTTCCGCGGAAGACATGTCTGATACCGTCTATAAGCTGCAGCAGCGTGTCGATGGTTATTCTACAGAAGCTTCTGTCTATCAGGAAGGAAGCAACCGGATCAATATCGAGATCCCCGGTGTGTCAAACGCGGATGAAATTCTGGAAGACCTTGGGAAGCCTGGTTCCCTGCAGTTCCAGCTTGCCGATGGCACGGTCATCCTGGATGGTACCCATGTCACATCTGCTGAGGCTGCGTCCCAGAGAGACAACATGAACAACACGGAATATGTTGTCCAGCTGGAATTTGATAAGGAAGGTTCCGAAGCCTTTGCCAAGGCTACCCGTGAAAACGTGGGAAAAACCATCTCAATCGTCTATGACGGAGAGACGGTCAGCGCTCCCCGGGTAAATGAAGCGATTACCGATGGGAAATGCGTGATTTCAGGATCATTTACCATCGAATCCGCCCAGGAGCTTGCTTCCTACATCCGGATTGGTTCGCTGTCCCTGGAACTGGAAGAGATCCGTTCCAATGTGGTCGGCGCCCAGCTTGGACAGAGGGCATTGAGCACCTCTCTGATCGGCGGCATCATCGGCCTTCTCATCGTAATCGTGATCATGATCATTGCGTATAAGATCCCCGGAATCATTGCCGGGTTTGCCCTTGTGCTGTACGCGGCCCTTGATCTTGTCGCGATCAATGCCTTTGACATGACCCTGACGCTTCCCGGTATTGCCGGTGTCATTCTGTCCATCGGTATGGCCGTGGACGCAAACGTCATTATCTATGCCCGAATCCGTGAAGAGATCGCCAGCGGGAAGTCAGTCCGTTCTGCCATCGATATCGGCTTTAAGAAGGCTCTTTCGGCCATCATTGACGGTAATGTCACAACGCTGATTGCCTGCTTTGTCCTGAACCTGATGGCAACCGGTTCGGTCAAGGGCTTTGCCCAGTCTCTGGCGCTTGGTATCGTTCTTTCCATGTTTACGGCACTGGTTATCTCCAGGCTGCTTGTAAATGCCTGCTACGCTTTTGGCATGTCAGATGAAAAGTATTTCGGCAAGGCGCTGAAGTTCAACCGGCTGCATATGATCGCGAAGCGGAAGGTGTTCTTCGTGATCGCCATCGTGTGCATGATTTCCGGTCCTGTATTCTGCCTGATCAACAACGCAAACGGAAACGGCGCGCTGAATCTTTCGATGGAGTTCAGAGGCGGTACTTCTACGGATGTCACGTTTGAGGACAACTACGAGATCGATGACATCGACAGCAAGATCAAGCCTGTCATCCAGGGTGTGATTGACAGCGCCGAGATCCAGTCCCAGAAGGTGTCCGGCTCCAATGAGATCGTCTTCAAAACCAGGCAGCTGAGCGTTGAGGAGAGACAGGAGCTGACGGAAGCGCTGAACGCTGAATTCCCGATCGCAACCTATACGGATAATGAGGGTAACGAAGCACTCTCCATCAACTTTGAAACCATCAGCTCGACCATCTCCAACGAGATGAGAAGGGATGCAGTCATTGCAGTCATCATTGCAGTCATCTGCATGCTGGTTTATATCTGGTTCCGTTTCGCGGATATCCGCTTCGCTTCCGCGGCGGTTATGGCACTGATACACGACGTGCTTCTGGTATTTGCTTCTTATGCGATTATCCGGATTTCCGTCGGCAACACCTTTATCGCTGCGATGCTGACCATCGTTGGTTACTCCATCAATGCTACGATCGTCATCTTTGACCGTGTCCGTGAGAACCTCAAGGAACGCAAGAGCTTCAACTCTCTGGAAGACCTGGTGGACATGAGCATTACCTCTACCATGACACGTTCGATCTACACCTCGCTGACGACATTCGCGACGATTGCCTGCCTGTATGTGGTAGGTGTTCCCTCGATTCGTGAATTTGCCCTGCCGCTGATGGTAGGCATCCTGGCAGGCGCGTTTTCTTCCGTCTGCCTGACCGGTCCGATCTGGTATGTGCTGCGCCTTGCGAAGGATAAGAAGGAGGCTGCTGCCGAGAAGGCTGCCGCTGACGCGAAGGCTGCGCAGAAGATCACTGCCAGTAAGAAAAGGAAAAAGAAGAGCGTGAAATAATCGTGACCTTCTCATGGAAAAAGACTGCCGGTATCTGTTCCGGCGGTCTTTTTTTGAAAGGAGTTTTGCATGGCTTTTCGGGTGAAACAAAGATGGAGCCAGATGGTCAGGGGCGGAGACGGGAAGATTGCCAGTCAGTTCGGGATCGATCCTTTGACTGCCCGGGTGCTCCTGAACCGCGGCATCAACGAAGAGGGCAGCATCCGTCGGTTCCTCCATGGTACACTGGAGGATCTTGAAGATCCACGGAAGATGGACCAGGCATCCGAGGCTGTTTCGCTCCTTCACCGTGCCATACAGGAGAAAAAGAAGATCAGGATCTTCGGAGACTATGATGCCGATGGGATTTTATCCACCTATATTCTTTACCATACTCTGGAAGCAGCCGGTGCCAGTGTAAGCTATGCGATTCCGGACCGTGTCATTGACGGCTTTGGCATGAGTCTGCGGATGGTGGAGGAGGCGGATCAGGATGATATCGGGCTGATCATTACCTGCGACAATGGCATCACCCAGACCCGGGAGGCTTCCCGGGCAAGGCAGCTTGGCATGGTGCTGATCATTACCGATCATCATGAAGCAAACTATACGGTCGGAAAAGATGGGGAAAAACAGTACACGATCCCGGATGCGGACGCGGTGGTAGATCCGAAGAAGCCGGGATGCGGATACCCGAATCAGGATCTGTGCGGGGCAGGCGTTGCCTGGAAGCTGATGTACCTGTATGAAATGCGGTATATGTCCCATGCGCCCGGGCCGGCGTCCGGCAGCCTGCCTCTTGTTCCGGTCACGGAGTGCCCTGTTGCGATGGAAAACCTGCCATTTGCCGCTGCGGCAACAGTCACAGATGTGATGAACCTTTCCCTGGAAAACCGTATCCTGGTCAGGGAGGGGCTTTCACTTCTTTCCAAAACGCGGCATCCGGGCATGCGTGCCCTGATCCGGGCCTGCGGCCTGGAGGGTAAGGCACTTACAACCGTCCATGTCGGGTTTGTGATTGGTCCCTGCCTGAATGCTTCGGGAAGGCTGAAGACAGCCCGCCAGGCCGTGGATCTTTTATTGGAGAAGGATCTGTCTTCGGCGGAGCGGATGGCAGAGCAGTTATCCGCCCTGAATGAGAAGAGAAAGCAGATGACAGAAGACGGGAAGAGCGCTGCTTTTGAAATGATAGAAACCAGCAGCCTGATCCAGGACAGGGTATTGATTGTATACCTGAAGGGCATCCACGAATCGGTTGCCGGTATCATCGCATCCAAGGTCAAGGAAACGTATCACAGGCCAGTGATTATTTTCACTGACACCCAGGATCCCGGACATCTGAAAGGAAGCGGGAGGTCTATCGAATCCTACAATATGCATGATGAGCTGTCTGCCCTGTCCGGCATGTTTCTGAAGTTTGGCGGGCATGCCATGGCAGCCGGAGTGACGATCGAAAGAGAGCGGCTGGAGGAGCTTCGGTACAGGATCAATGAAGCATGCATGCTTCAGGAGGAGGACCTGGCACAAAAGGTTCTCCTGGATGCAGTGATCCCATTCTCCTATCTGTCCGAGGGGCTGATCGATGAGCTTGCGTGCCTGGAGCCCTATGGCCCGGGGAACCCGGCCCCGCTCTTCGGGTGCAGCAAGGTCCGGATTTTGAGAGCCCGGATCCTCGGCAAAAACCAGAACTGTGTCAGGCTCCTCGTTTCAGACGGCAGCTGTGTCATGACTGCGGTGTATTTTGGAGATGCAGCTGCGTTCTTTGCGTATTTGAAAGAGAAATGGGGAGAGCGTGAAGTCGCCCTGCTTTCCATGGGCAAAGAAAGCGCTGTCCGGATCAGCCTGGCTTACAGGCCGGTGATCAATGAATATCGCGGGGAACGCAGCATGCAGTTGCAGATTGCGCATTTTCAGTAACTGTGTTATTCTCGTTGTACGAATTGGAGGATGATATGACAAGCAAACAAAGAGCTTTCCTGAAAAGTCTTGCCTCAAAAGAGGATACGATTGTACAGATTGGAAAAGAAGCCCTTACCCCGGAAAACACGGCTTCCATCGAGGAGGCTTTGAAGGCCAGGGAGCTGGTGAAGGTCGGGATCGGCCAGAACTGCCTGGAGGATATACACGAGATCGCGCAGGTCGCTGCCGAGCGGACCCGGGCACAGCTGGTGCAGGTCATCGGGAGGAAGTTTGTCCTTTACCGGGAAGGAAAGGATGAGAAAAAGAAGATCATTCTTCCGCCGGAGAAAAAGAGCGTTCGGAGGCCTGGGCAATGAACGCGTCAAGG
>CAMORF010000001.1 GCA_946623485.1 uncultured Clostridia bacterium | reverse complement strand
GTGTTCTGACTTCACAGCCCTTTTGTTTCCAAAACCATTCGCGGTCTGCTCATACAATCAATCACCCCGTCCATACACCCGGATAAAATGCCGACTGAAGGCCTCAACCTGCTTAATTGCTTCCTCTGTTTTCTCAGGCTCTCGGTCGCACAGATGAATAAGGGCAGAAATCGGCGTAGTGTAGGCAAAGGCAAGCATCTTAGGATCATCTTTCCTAAGCAGTCCCTTTTCCATCATGCCCATGAATATCCGCGTAAATATCTCTGTCAGACCGGTGAGGAAGTGTTTCGTTGCAAGCTCCCGTGCACGTACGTCCCGGTACTGTTCAAGTGTCAGAACCTTGCGCATCATAATGATCTTCTCATCATAAATAGTGATATTCACCATGTGCATGGTCAGCAGGGTCAACTCTTCCAGCGAATCCGGCACAGGCGGCAAGTGCTCAGCCGAACCGAAATGTTCCCCGTAATACGCAATCATCTGATCCAGCAGCGCATTCCAGATGGCTTCCTTGCTCTCATAGTGTTTATATACCCCGGACTTGACAAGCCCGAGCGATGCGCTCAGTTCACGGATGTTTGTCCCTGCATAGCCGTTTTGTGAAAACATCTCCAGCGCAGCATCAAGTATTCTTTCTTTTGTATCGTTTGCCATAAAACCCTCCCAAAGAGCAGGTGACCTATCGTTCACCCTATTATAGTGAACGACAAGTCACCTTGTCAACTGTATTCCACCATTTTCTTTTTTATTACGCAAGTGATCCAATGAATTATACTTTCTTCTCTCTGGATAAACTGATAAGAAACGGCATGACCCGCAATCTCGTTTGTCCATATCGAAAAGGAACAGCCGGATAAACTCAGGGAAGCCATAGAAGCGGTCCTTACCGATGCCGAAAGATCCGGTGCACCATATACCTTTGCAGCGGATGTCCGGACGAAGATACAGCTGCTTGCCTGCCAGAACCCACAGGATTACGGATTTGAAGCAAGTCATTGGAGCCTTTCCCTCCTGCAAAAGGCACTGATTCAGGAAAAGATCGTGGAAGGGTATCTCCATCGGAGCGATCCATTACATCCTGAAAACCGCCCGGATCCGTCCATGGAAGATCAGGTATTTCCTGCACTCCAGGGAGAAATACGAATCATAACGAACTAAAATCCGAATTCGATTGTCTGTTTCATGGATACCTGCAATAAGACTATCATAACACGCTCCCGGATTCCTTGCCCGCGTCTACCGCAATTCGGATAACGCTGCTTCCACGAATCCTCTGAAAACGGGATGCGGCCTGTTTGGCCTTGATTTGAACTCGGGATGATACTGAACCCCCAGGTAAAATGCTCTGTCAGGAAGCTCTACTGTTTCCACCAGTTCTCCGTCCGGCGACAGCCCAGACAGGCACAGTCCGTGATTCTCCAGGATCTGTCTGTACTCATTGTTGAATTCATACCGGTGGCGGTGCCTCTCTGAGATCTGCAGCTGCCTGTAACATCTTTCCATCAGTGTGCCGGGCTTGATCCTGCAGGGGTAGCTGCCCAGGCGGAGTGTTCCTCCCTTTTGGATCTCATCCGACTGGCCGGGCATATAGTCGATGACCTTATGTGCGGACGATGCGTCAAATTCTCCGGAGCAGGCATCCTCGATTCCCGCAGCATTTCTGGCAAATTCAATCACGGCTATCTGCATCCCGAGGCAGATTCCAAGGTAGGGAATATCCTCCTGCCTTGCATAGGCGGCAGCAAGGATCATTCCCTCGATCCCCCTGTCGCCGAACCCGCCCGGAACCAGGATGCCCCGGGCATCCTTCAGTCTTGCGCGAACCGTTTCCCGGGTTAATTCCTCCGAATCAACCCAGTCGATTTTCACGTTTGCCTTCAGCGCGAAGCCGGCATGGCGCAGCGCCTCGGCAACAGACAGGTAAGCGTCATGCAGCTGTGTATATTTTCCCACCAGCGCGATGGTAACCTCTCTGTCCGCCTGCGAGATCTGCTGCGTAAGCTGCTCCCACTCCGCAAGATCCGGCGCAGGTGTCTCAAGCCCCAGCTCCCTGCACACGACGCCGGAAAAATTTGATTTTTCGAGCATCACCGGCGCTGCGTAGAGGCTGTCCAGCGTCCGGTTTTCTATGACACAATCTTCTTTTACGTTGCAGAACATGGAAATCTTTTTCAGGATTCCTTCCTCCAACGGTTCATTGCAGCGCAGGACGATGAGATTCGGCATGATGCCCATCCCCTGAAGTTCCTTCACGGAATGCTGCGTCGGCTTGGACTTATGCTCATTGGAGCCATGCAGATACGGAACCAGCGTCACATGGATAAACAGGCTGTTTTGCCGCCCTACCTCCAGCGACACCTGCCTGACTGCCTCCAGAAATGGCTGGGACTCGATATCACCGATCGTTCCGCCGATCTCCGTAATCACAATATCCGCCCCGGATTCCCTGCCGGCACGGTAGATGAAGTCCTTGATCTCGTTCGTGATGTGCGGAATGACCTGTACCGTGGAGCCAAGATATGCTCCCTGCCGTTCCTTGTTCAGGACATTCCAGTAGACTCTTCCTGAAGTCAGGTTCGAGTACTTCGTCAGGTTCTCATCGATAAACCGTTCGTAATGTCCCAGATCGAGATCTGTTTCCGCCCCGTCCTCCGTCACATAGACCTCTCCATGCTGGTAGGGGCTCATGGTCCCGGGATCTACATTCATATAGGGATCCAGCTTCTGCGCCGTCACCTTCAGGCCTCTTGCCTTCAGAAGCCTTCCCAGGGAGGCCGCCGTAACGCCCTTTCCAAGCCCGGAAACCACGCCGCCGGTCACAAAGATATATTTCGTCATAACAAATCCTCCAAAGGATACCTATGCTCCTGCCGGCTTTGGCGCGCCGGGTCTTGTCCCTGTCCTCTCCCGGAGCGGGAATCATTCCGCTGCGTTACAGCGCTTTGATGCGGTTCACCGCTTCAATGGTATTCTCCCTGTTCCCAAAGGCGGTCAGTCTGAGATAATACTCTCCATGCGGTCCGAAGCCGGCTCCCGGTGTGCCCACCACATTTGCCTGCTCCAGCAGCTCATCAAAGAATTCCCAGCTGGTCCTGTGGCCGGGGGTTCTCATCCATATGTAAGGCGCATTTACGCCTCCTGACACTTCATATCCGGCTTCCCTGAGCCCATCCGCTATGATCTTCGCATTCCCCATGTACCATGCGATCTGATCCTGGATCTGTTTTCTTCCTTCCGCAGAGTATACCGCCTCGCCTGCGCGCTGGATGATATATGGAGCGCCATTGTACTTCGTCCCGTGCCGTCTTGCCCAGAGATCCCACAGTGCCACGCCCTCCGCCTTGACTGTTTTTGGAATCACGGTGTATCCCAGTCTCAGCCCGGTGAAGCCGGCTGTCTTGGAAAAGGACCTGAATTCAATGGCACAGGTGCCGGCACCGCTGCACTCATAGATGCTGTGCGGAATATCCGGCTGCGAGATATAGGCCTCATAGGCCGCGTCATACAGGAGGACGGAACCGTTCCGGTTCGCGTAATCGACCCACTCCTGCAGCTGATCCTTCGTCATGACCGCGCCTGTAGGATTATTCGGAAAGCACAGGTAGATCAGGTCAGGCACCCGGGCGGGAAGCTCCGGCACAAACCCGTTTTCCCTTGTACATGGCAGATAGATGACCTGATCGAATCTCTGCAGGGACGGATCATACTGCCCGCCTCTTCCGGCCATGACATTGGAGTCGACATAGACGGGATAAACCGGATCCTGAACCGCGATGGTATTCTCTGTACTGAAGATCTCCTGGATATTCCCGCAATCACATTTCACCCCATCCGAAATGAAGATTTCGTCGGCCGCGACAGCCATGCCCCGTTCCTGAAAATCCTTCCGCGCGATGACATCGCGCAGAAATGCATATCCCAGATCCGGCGCGTACCCCCGGAACGTTTCCTCATGTCCCATCTCATCAACCGCCGTGTGAAGCGCTGAGAGGACCTTGGGGGCAATCGGCTGTGTCACATCTCCGATCCCCAGCCGGATCACCTTTTTCTCCGGATGCGCCGCTTCATACGCCCTGACTTTTTTCCCGATTTGAGAGAACAGATAACTGCCCGGAAGTTTCAGATAGTTTTTGTTGACCTTTGTCATGTTCGTATCTCCCTGACGATGATTTATCCGACTATTCCACACATATGTAAGTCCTCACAAATTTGTATATCCCATCAACGCCTCATCTATCGCCTTTGCCGCCTTTCTTCCTTCCGCGATGGCTCTGACGACCAGGGACTGCCCCAGGTGCATATCCCCGGCGGTGAAGATATGCGCTTTTGATGTCGCATATCCGCCTTTCTCAGTCCTGACATTTGTCCTTTCATCTGTCTCCACGCCGAAGGCTTCTGTCACATATTGCTCACTTCCGAGAAAGCCGGCCGCGATCAGGACCAGCTGCGCGGGCACTGTTGTTTCTGATCCTTCCACCGGCGTCATCGCAAAACGTCCGGTCTTTGGATCCTTCCTGCCTTCAAGGGAGATCAGAACTGCTTCCTTCAGATTTCCTTCCTGATCTTTGATGAATTCCTTCACGGTCGTCTGATAAATTCTGGGATCCTGCCCGAATTTCCAGATGGCCTCCTCCTGGCCGTAGTCTGTCTTCAGCACTCTGGGCCATTCCGGCCACGGGTTGGAGGGCTGCCTTGTTTCGGAGGGTTTCGGCATCATCTCAAGCTGGGTTACGCTCCTGGCTCCCAGACGGATGCAGCTGGCCACGCAGTCATTTCCGGTATCCCCGCCGCCTATGATGATCACATCCTTGTCCTTCACAAGCTCATACGGAACCTTCTGAAATTCACTGTCCAGCAGGGTTTGGGTTACCTCCGACAGAAAATCCACCGCAAACCGGATCCCTCCCGCATCCCTTCCCGGGACCTGAATGTCCCTGGGATGCGAGGCACCGCAGGCAAGCAGCACGCTGTCATACTCCCGCATCAGTTCTTCTGCTGAGATATCTTTTCCCGCATCCGTCCCCGTCACGAACCGGATCCCTGCCTGCTCCATGATGCGGAGGCGCCTGTCGATCAGAGATTTATCCAGCTTCATGTTCGGAATTCCGTAACGAAGCAGTCCGCCGATGCGGTCATTCCTTTCGTACACGGTTACTTCATGGCCGCGCCGGTTCAAAAGCTGCGCCGCGGCCAGACCGGAGGGACCGCTGCCGATCACCGCCACCTTCTTGCCGGTCCGAACAGCCGGAATCTCTTCCTTCACCAGGTCGTGTTCATATGCGTACTCGATGACAGCCTTTTCATTTTCCTTCGTGGTCACGCTCTGATCATGCACGCCGCAGGTGCATGCCGCTTCGCAGAGGGCAGGACAGACCCTGCTGGTAAACTCCGGAAAGCTGTGTGTGACGGACAGCCTGCGGTAGGCCTCTTCCATTTGTCCTTTATAGACCAGATCATTGATTTCCGGTACGAGGTTTTGAAGAGGACAGCCGGACATCATTCCTGAAATCATCACTCCCGCCTGGCAGAATGGAATCCCGCAGTCCATGCATCTGGATGCCTGTCTCTTCTGCTCCTTCAGATCCAGCCGTTCATGGAATTCCAGGAAATCCTGTGTGCGGCTTTCTTCGTCTCTGACCGGTCCTTCTGTTCTGTCAAATTCCAGATACCCCGTTGTTTTGCCCATCACCTCTTACCCCCGACAAATTTTCTGAAAGCTTCGACCTTTGCCGTCGCAGGGTCGATCCCTGCCTCCATCTCTTTCGCGATCAGCCTGAGGATCTCCTTGTACCCTGCCGGTATGATTTTCTTAAAATGCGCTTTATACTCGTCAAAGTGAGCAAGGATTCTTTTTCCCTTCGCAGAGCCTGTTGCCTCCACATGCGCTTCGATGATCCGCTTCAGCTCCGCTGCGTCTTCCTCCTGTTCCAGCAGCTCCATACGGACAAGCTGCTTGTTCAGATTCTTATACAGCGTATTGTTCTCATCCAGCACATAAGCCACGCCGCCGCTCATGCCTGCGCCGAAGTTCTTCCCGGTATTGCCCAGAACCACAACTGTGCCGCCTGTCATATATTCGCATCCATGCTCTCCGACGCCTTCCACGACGCAGGTCGCGCCTGAGTTGCGGATCGCAAACCTCTCTCCCGCCACGCCGGCGATGTAAGCCTGTCCGGAGGTCGCGCCGTACAAAGCCACATTTCCGATGATGATATTTTCATCCGGATCATACCCTGCCTCAGGAGGAACGGATACGATCAGTTTTCCGCCGGACAGGCCCTTTCCGAAATAGTCATTGCTGTCGCCGGAAAGCTTCAGCGTAAGCCCCTTCGGAAGAAATGCACCGAAGCTCTGTCCGCCGGAGCCTGTGCAGTTCACAGTGATACTGTCTTCCGGCAGGCCCTCCGGATGCTTTCTGGTGATCTGCGCGCCCAGAAGCGTCCCGAAGGTCCGGTCGATGCTTTTGAGACTGCAGGACAGGACTGCTTTTGTTCCCCCGTCCAGCGATTTCCTCACCTTTGCGGATTTCAGAAGAATGCTTTCATCCTTCGTCCCGGAAAGCCGGAAATCATACAGATATCTGCTCTCGTGGGAAATCGTTTCCCCGTCCATATGCAGCAGAATCCTGCTCAGATCGAGCCGGCTTTCCTTTTCGGTAAGCGATTCCCTTACCTTCAGAAGATCGCTTCTGCCGACCAGCTCCTCTACTGTCCTGATCCCCAGGCGCGCCATAATCTCCCGCAGCTGCCGGGCAATGAAAAGCATGAAGTTCTCCACATATTCCGGCTTCCCTGCAAAGCGTCTGCGAAGCTCCGGATTCTGGGTCGCCACTCCCATCGGACAGGTATCTGACTGGCACTGCCGCATCATCACGCAGCCCAGTGTAATCAGCGGAGCCGTTGCGAATCCGAACTCCTCCGCCCCCAGCATGGCTGCGATCGCCACATCACGCCCGCTCATCAGCTTCCCGTCTGTTTCGATCACGACACGGTTTCTCAGTCCGTTGGCCAGGAGTGTCTGATGGGTTTCTGCAAGTCCCAGTTCCCACGGAAGTCCTGCATTGTGTATGGAAGAGAGTGGTGCCGCCCCGGTTCCTCCGTCATATCCGGAGATCAGGACTACGGCTGCGCCTGCCTTCGCCACGCCTGCCGCCACCGTCCCGACACCGGCCTCCGACACCAGCTTCACTGAGATCCTCGCGTCTTTGTTCGCACACTTCAGATCATAGATCAGCTGGGCCAGATCCTCGATCGAATAGATATCATGATGCGGAGGCGGAGAAATCAGGCTGATGCCCGGCGTGGAATGTCTGGTCTTCGCGATCCATGGATACACTTTTTCCCCGGGAAGATGTCCTCCCTCCCCGGGCTTTGCTCCCTGTGCCATCTTAATCTGTATTTCCTTCGCGCTGACCAGATAACGGCTTGTCACGCCAAACCGTCCGCTGGCCACCTGCTTGATGGCTGAGCTTCTGTCGTGATCGGTCCCGGCAGACAGGATTCTCTCCTCACTTTCCCCGCCCTCGCCGCTGTTGCTTTTTCCCTGCAGATGATTCATGGCTATGGCAAGGGTCTGGTGTGCTTCCTCTGAGATGGATCCGTAGGACATGGCGCCGGTCTTAAATCTTTTTACAATCTGCTCTTCGTCTTCCACTTCCTCCAGAGGAATTCCATTCTCCGGATAATCAAACTCCAGCAGGCTCCTGAGATAGCCGGTGGACTCGCTGTCCACCATGTCCGTGTATTTCCGGAACTGGCTGTAATCTCCATTCCTGGTTGCAGCCTGCAGCATATGGATGGTCCTGGGATTGTATCTGTGCGATTCTCCCTGGCTGCGCTGTTTATGCCGTCCGGCAGGGGTGAGTTCCAGGTTGACAGGAAGTCCCAGCGGATCGAAGGCCCTGCTGTGCTGCTCGTGTACTGCTCTTCCGATCTCCTCCAGAGTGATCCCGCCTACGCGGCTGACGGTCCCGGTAAAGTACTCCCTGATCACCTCTTCGCTGATCCCGATCGCCTCAAAGATCTTGCTGCCCTGGTAGGACTGTATGGTTGAGATTCCCATTTTCGACGCGATCTTTACAATCCCGGCTAAGACCGCGCTGTCGTAGTCCTGCGCGGCTGCGTAATAATCTTTCTCCAGCAGCCCCTCCCGGGTAAACTGTGCGATGGTCGCGTGTGCCAGATAGGGATTCACGGCAGAAGCACCATACCCTAGAAGCGTCGCAAAATGATGCACCTCCCGCGGCTCCCCGGTTTCCACAATCAGCGACATGGCCGTGCATTTTTTCGTATCCACCAGATGCCTGTGAACTGCTGCGACTGCCAGCAGGGAAGGGATTGCAACATGATTCTCATCCACGCCTCTGTCAGACAGGATCAGGATATTCGCGCCATCCCGGTACGCCTTGTCGACTTCCACAAAAAGATGGTTCAGGGCCCTCTTCATAGGCGTGCTTTTATAAAACAGCATGGAGACCTTCGCAATCTGAAAGCCATCCTTCTTCATGTTCTCGATTTTCAGAAGATCCAGATCGCTCAGGATCGGATTGTTGATCATAAGAACATGGCAGTTTTCCTTTTTCTCTTCCAGGAGGTTTCCGTGCTTTCCCACATACACGGTACGTGAAGTGACAATCTCCTCCCTCAGGGCATCAATCGGCGGATTGGTCACCTGGGCAAAGAGCTGCTTAAAATAATAGAACAATGGCTGGTACTGATCCGAGAGGGCTGCGATCGGGGTATCCACGCCCATGGAACCGATCACCTCCGTCCCGTTCAAAGCCATGGAAAGGATGCTGTCATGGCAGTTCTCCCAAGTATAGCCAAATGCCTTCTGAAGTCTGGCTCGCTCCTGCATGCTGTACTCCGTCACCTTCCGGTTCGGCACCTTCAGCGAGGAAAGAGCCACCAGCTCACTGTCCAGCCATTCTCCGTAGGGAACTGCGTGGGCGTAGGTTTCTTTGAGTTCTTCATCCAGAAAGATTTTTTTCTTTCTGGTGTCAATCAGAAGAAGCTTGCCCGGATGAAGTCTTTCCTTCTTCAGGATATGCTTCTCATCAAGATCCAGAACACCGACCTCGGAGGAAAGAATCAGTCTCCCGTCATCCATGACATAATATCTGGATGGCCGCAGTCCGTTCCGGTCCAGAATGGCTCCCATCACATCTCCATCGGAGAATACGATGGAAGCAGGCCCGTCCCAGGGCTCCATCATAGTTGCGTAGTACTGGTAAAAATCCCGCTCCTCCCGGGATAAGGTTTCATTGTGGGCCCACGGCTCCGGGATCATGACCGTTGCCGCAAGCGGAAGCGGCAGCCCTCCCATCATCAGGAACTCAAGAACATTGTCCAGCATCGCGGAATCCGATCCGCTCTGCGAGATCACAGGAAGCACCTTCGTCATATCTTCCTCTGAGAAGGCTGAAGTATGCATGGTCTCCTCGCGTGCCAGCATCTTGTCGGCGTTCCCCTTGATCGTGTTGATCTCTCCATTATGGACGATCAGGCGGTTCGGATGCGCCCGGTTCCAGCTGGGCAGGGTATTGGTGGAAAAGCGGGAATGCACAATCGCGATGGCGGACTGATAGTCCCCATCGCACAGATCAGTGAAAAATGTGCGCAGCTGTCCCACCAGGAACATGCCCTTGTATACGATGGTTCTGCATGACAAAGACGGAATATAGGTATTCACATTGCTCTGCTCGAACTCTCTGCGCACGATATAAAGCATCCTGTCAAAGTCCAGGTCCTCCCGGATTCCATCAGGTCTTTTGATAAAGACCTGATGGATATTTGGCATGCATTCTCTGGCTTTGGAACCGAGGACCTCAGGCCTGGTATCTACCTGCCTCCACGCAAGAATCGTCAGACCTGCCTTCCGGGCGATGATCTCAAACATGGATCTTGCCTGCCGCATGTCCAGATCATTCTGCGGAAAGAAAAACATACCAACGCCGTACTGCCTCTCAGAGGGCAGCCGGATTCCCATTTCCTGCAGCTTTTTCACAAAAAATGCATGCGGAATCTGTGTCAGGATCCCGACGCCGTCTCCCGTTTTTCCCTCTGCGTCCTTCCCGGCCCTGTGCTCGAGCCTCTCTACAATCAGCAGGGCATCATCCACCAGTTGATGACTTTGCCTGCCCCGGGTATCGATGATCGCCCCGATCCCGCAGTTATCATGTTCAAAGCCGTAGTCGTACAATCCTTTCTCTTGAATTTCACGAAACGATTTCAAACCGGTTCCTCCTCAATAAACAGAAAACAACAGCTTTCCATAACTCGGGAAAGGCCAGCATGCTTCACTTGCAAGCATCTCCGCCTCATCCACATGCTTTCTCAGATGTTCCATCTTGGGAATGACATCATCCCGGATTGCCTGTGAGGTTTCCAGAACCGTATCCTTCCCCTTCAGATCTTCCAGCGCTTTCTCCAGATCCTTCACTCTGTCCAGAATATAGTCCGTGAGGTCTGAAAGCCGTTCCATCGTGGAAATCTCATAATTGCACGTCACCCTGTCGCTGACAGATCTCATCATTGATGTTGTCTTCGCCAGCTGGTACAGATAATCCTCGATCGCCGGAAGGTAATTCTTTCTGACCATATCTACCATGGTATGTCCTTCGATGATCACGGTCTTACAATAGTTTTCGAGCATGATCTCACATCTGGAATGAAGCTCTGTTTCGGAGAATACCCTGTGGGAAACCAGCATATCCACATTTTTCTGATCCAGAAGGTGCGGCATCGCATCCGGTGTCGTCCTCAGATTGGAAAGACCTCTGACCTGTGTCGCCTCCTGCACCCATTCCTCACTGTATCCGTTCCCGTTAAACAGAATCCTCTCATGCTTCTGAATGACGCCCCGGATCAGTTTATGCAAAGACTCCTCGAAGTTCCCGGCACCTTCCAGTATATCCGCGTACTGCTTCAGGCTTTCCGCAACCGCAGCGTTCAGCATGATGTTGCAGCAGGCAATGCTGTTGGAGGATCCCAGAGAGCGGAATTCAAATTTATTGCCTGTAAACGCAAAGGGCGAGGTGCGGTTTCTGTCCGTTGTGTCTCTGGAAAAGCGCGGCAGTGAATGCACGCCAAGCTTGATGACCTTCTTCTCCCGGCCCTGATAGGGTTCGTCCTTTTTGATGGCGTCCAGTATGGCGGTCAGTTCATCTCCCAGGAATACGGAAATGATTGCGGGCGGTGCTTCATTTGCGCCCAGCCGGTGGTCATTTCCTGCCGTTGCCACCGACAGCCTCAGCAGATCCTGATAATCATCCACTGCCTGGATCACAGCGCACAGGAACAGAAGAAACTGCGCGTTCTCGTAAGGCGTCTCTCCGGGTGACAGCAGGTTTGTCCCGTCTTCTGTCGCCATGGACCAGTTATTGTGTTTGCCTGACCCGTTCACGCCGGCGAAGGGCTTCTCATGCAGCAGGCAGACCATGCCATGCCTTCTTGCCACCTTCTGCATGATTTCCATGGTCAGCTGGTTCTTGTCCGTCGCCACGTTGGTTGTGGAAAAAATCGGAGCCAGTTCATGCTGTGCAGGTGCCACTTCATTGTGCTCTGTCTTCGCAAGGATGCCCAGCTTCCAGAGCTCGCGGTTGAGGTCATCCATAAATTCCGCAACCCTCGGCTTGATTGCCCCGAAGTAATGATCATCCAGTTCCTGCCCCTTCGGGGGCATGGCGCCGAATAAAGTCCTGCCTGTATAGATCAGATCCGGCCTCTTCTCAAACATTTTCTGATCAATCAGGAAATACTCCTGCTCCGGTCCGACGCTCGTGCTTACATACTTCGCATCCTTGCCGAACAGCTTCAGGATCCTCTTTGCCTGCCGGTTCAATGCCTGCATGGATCTCAGCAGAGGCGTCTTTTTATCAAGGGCGTCTCCTGCGTACGAGCAGAATGCTGTGGGAATGCAGAGCGTATGATCTTTTATGAATGCGTAAGAGGTAGGATCCCACGCTGTATACCCTCTTGCCTCAAAGGTTGCCCTGAGTCCGCCGGAAGGGAAGGAGGAGGCGTCCGGTTCTCCCTTGATCAGTTCTTTTCCGGAAAACTCCATGATGACTCCGCCGTCCGGTGAAGGCGCGATAAAGCCGTCATGCTTCTCGGCCGTCACGCCGGTCAGCGGCTGGAACCAGTGTGTAAAATGGGTTGCACCTTTGGAGACTGCCCAGTCTCTCATCTGGGCCGCAACTGCCTCCGCCACGTTCTCCTCCAGCCTGGCGTTTTCATCAATCGTCTTTCTCAGCGACTGGTAGATGTCCGCCGGAAGGCAGGACCTCATCACCCTGTCGTCAAATACCATAGAGCCGAATAGTTCAGGTATGTTTTGCTTCTCCATATCAACCTCCTTTGAAACACTTTAATGAGTGACCGAATTCAGCACTGCAGACAGGATTCTGCATTTTGTTTTTTACTTCCCGCTGTCCCCGTAGTTTGACAGCACACGAGCGGACGGATCCGTTACATTACAGCCTTCCCAGTTTCTGTTGGGCATCCAGAAGTCTGCAATCATCTCAGACTGTCCCGGATAATGCTTTTCAAAAATATCCCGGTAAAGTAGAGATTCCTTTGTAAACGGCCGCGCATGATGATACTTCCGGATGCCTGCCTCATAGGCCTCATCGGAGTAGGTCTCCTTCGCAAGCTGTACGATATCATCTGTCAGGGAATGGCCGACCGCGTCGGAAAAAGCAGCCTTCTCTCTCCACAGGATGCTCTCAGGGATGAGTCCGTCCTTCTCAAATGCTTTCCGCAGGAGGTACTTTCCCTTTCCGTAACGGTTCAGCTTCTTCTCAGGATCGATGGACATGCAGTACTCCACAAAGTCCAGATCTCCGAAGGGAACCCTCGCTTCCAGAGAGTTCACGCTGATACACCGGTCGGCGCGGAGCACATCGTACATATGGATCTCGCGGATCCGCTTCTGTGCCTCCTTCTGGAATTCCTCCGCGGAAGGTGCAAAGTCCGTGTACTTATACCCGAAGATTTCATCGGAAATCTCGCCGGTCAGAATGACCCTGATATCCGACTGTTCATGGATCGCCTTGCATACAAGGTACATGCCGACCGATGCCCGGATCGTGGTAATGTCATAGGTTCCGAGCGCCTGAATGACCGGGTCGAGTGCATCCAGCACGTCCTCCTTCGTGATAATGATTTCATGGTGGTTTGATCCGATATAATCCGCTACCTGTCTGGCATACTTCAGATCGATCGCATCAACATCCATCCCGATCGCCCATGTCTGAAGAGGCTTGTCCAGAATCGTTGCTGCTATCCCGCAGACCAGGGAGGAATCCAGGCCTCCCGAGAGCAGAAACCCAACCGGCGTATCAGAATCCAGGCGTTTCCTGACTCCCTGAAACAGCAGGTCATGGATGTTTTCAAATGTCTGCAGCAGATCATCCTTACGGTAAAATGGCACTTCTGACAGATCACGGTACTTTACAAACGCTCCGTCCTTATAATAGTGTCCGGGCGGAAACGGCATGATCTTCTTCACCAGCCGGGTCAGGTTCTTGGGCTCTGACGCAAAGACAATCTCCCCCTGATTACTGTACCCATAGTAGAGCGGCCGGATCCCGATGGGATCTCTTGCCGCAATATATGCATTCTCCTTCCTGTCATAGAGAATCATGGCAAATTCGGCATCCAGCATCCGGAACATGTCTGTCCCATATTCCACGTACAGAGCAGGAAGAATCTCACAGTCTGAGTCGCTGATGAAGCGGTATCCCTTCGCGGCCAGCGCCTCTTTGATGGGACGGAATCCGTAGATCTCACCATTGCATACAAGAGAGATTTCCCACTCCGGATCGGAGCTTGGCTGCGCAGGATTGCTCTTGTCAGCCGGCAGCATCTGGTCATTCCGCCTCAGCGTCCGCTTCTTTCCATACCGGAAAGGCTGCATCCCGTCCGGCGTAAGCCCCATAATGGACAGTCTGTTGAAGCCCAGCCATCCGTTGCCCGTATTCATCAGAACGGTTTCGTCCGGGCCCCTCGACGTGGTTGCTGCCAGAGCTGCCCGAATCTCTTCATATTCTCCTTTGCTTCCGCAGTAACCTAAGACTCCACACATGATGCATCACCTCTCTTCAGTTCGTCTCTCTTCGGATGCTCGCATCCGCCGTGTTCCGAAATGTGCGTCCGCGCATGGCTCATTGCTAACGCGCAAAAAAAGGCGTCCCGGAATAAATCCAAGACGCCTTTGCCTTTATGTTTTTGAATGATACCGCTCAAAAAAACGATTGTCAATAGCCTTTTCAGATTTTTCTGCTTATATGTCTCTGATCCGGGGTGTGATATCCTCCAGCACCTCCAGTACGATTCTGACAGTGTCCAGTGAGGTAAACATGGTGACTCCATTCATGATGGCTTCTCTTCGGATTGCTGCCCCATCTTCATAGTGTATCCCTGACAGGATTGCGCGTGTGTTGATGATGTAGCTGACATATCCTGCCCGGATGGATGTGAGAATCTCGTCACTGCCATCGCTGATTTTTCCGCGTATCCTTGTCCGGATCCCGTGTTCTTTCAGGAACATTCCCGTTCCGGCTGTTGCCTCGATATTGAACCCCAGATCGTAAAACCGTCTCACCAGGGGCAGAGCTTCCTCTTTATCTTCATCCGCAAGTGTCACTACAACTGTCCCGTATTCCTTCATCTTTACACCGGAGGCCTGCAGTGCTTTATACAGTGCCTGCTTCAGGCTTCTGTCATATCCGATCGCTTCTCCGGTTGATTTCATCTCCGGAGAAAGGTACGCGTCCATACCGTTCAGCTTCTCAAAAGAGAAGGCCGGTGCCTTCACATACCAGAATGGTTTCTCCGGGAACATCACATCTGCATATCCCATTTTCTCCAGACTGATTCCCAGCATGACCTTTGTGGCGATGTCCACAAGCGGCAGACCTGTTGATTTGGAAAGAAACGGCACACTCCTGGAGGCTCTTGGGTTCACTTCTATCACAGAGACTTTGTCATTTTCTTCTACAATGAACTGAATGTTATACAATCCGATGATTCCAAGACCCAGTCCCAGCTTCCGTGTATCCTCCCGGATGGTTTCCCTGACCGCCTCTGAAATGGAATATGGCGGAAACACACTGATACTGTCCCCTGAGTGAATACCGGTACGTTCCACAAGTTCCATGATGCCGGGAAGAAATACATTTTTTCCATCACAGATTGCGTCTACTTCTACCTCTCTTCCGACAATATAACGATCCACAAGGACCGGCTTGTCTTCGTTTACTTCAACGGCATTCCGGAGATAGTGCCTGAGCATTTCCTCATTCGCGACGATCTCCATGGCACGCCCGCCCAGGACAAACGACGGTCTCACAAGTACAGGATATCCGATCTCCTGTGCCGCACGGATGCCCTGCGCAAGACTGGTCACAGCGACACCCTTCGGATGAGGAACTCCCAGTTTCTGTATGGTCCTTTCAAAGGCATCCCTGTCCTCCGCCGCAAATACCGCCTCCGGGGATGTCCCGATGATCAAAACTCCGTTTTCCGCAAGAGGCTGTGTTAGATTTACGGCCGTCTGGCCACCCAGGGAAGTGATCACACCCACAGGCTGTTCCAGATCAACAATATTCAGAATATCCTCCAGCGTCAGAGGCTCAAAATACAGCTTGTCCGCAGTCGTATAGTCCGTGGAAACAGTCTCCGGGTTATTATTGACTACAATCGCTTCATATCCCATCTCACGGATCGTCTTTACTGCATGAACTGTGGAATAGTCAAACTCGACCCCCTGTCCGATCCTGATCGGTCCTGAGCCAAGAACCATAATCTTCGGTCTGTCTGACACGATGGACTCATTCTCTTCCTCATAGGAAGAATAGAAATACGGAACGTAGCTCTTAAACTCACTCGCACAGGTATCAATCATTTTATAAACCGGATGAATCCCATACCGCTTCCTGAGCAGTCTGATCTCTCTCTCATTTGTCCCGGTCAGTTCCGCGATATAGGAATCAGAGAATCCCATGCGCTTTGCCTCAAGAAGGAGATCCTTCTCAAGGACAGGTTTCTCTACGCACGGGAGTCTCTGCTGCTCCATGCTTTCCAGCTTCTTTTCAAAGCAGACAATCTTTTTTATTTTCTCCAGGAAAAACAGATCAATCTTTGTCTTCGTATAGATGACCTGAGGATCTGTTCCCAGCCATAACAGTTCTGAGATTGCATAGATTCTGTCATCAGTCCCTTCTTCAATGTATTTCAGAAGTTTCAAGACCGCCTCCTTGCGGCTGCCCTGCTCCGACAGGTTCTTTACATCAAATCGATCAAGATGAATATGATTCTTTCCATCCTCCAGGGAACGGATGGCTTTCAGAAGGCTTTCCTCCAGAGTCCGTCCGATGCCCATGGTCTCACCGGTCGCTTTCATCTGGGTGGAAAGCATATTGGATGCTGACTCAAACTTGTCGAACGGGAATCTTGGCATCTTTGTTACAACATAGTCCAGGGCAGGTTCAAAGCAGGCCGGCGTATTGGCCAGGCGGATTTCCTCCAGATTCAGGCCTATGGCTATTTTTGCAGAGACACGTGCGATCGGATATCCTGTCGCCTTGGAAGCCAGAGCCGAGGAGCGCGATACCCTCGGGTTCACCTCTATAACATAATAGTCAAAGGATTCCGGATCCAGAGCGAACTGGACATTACAGCCGCCCTTCACCTTCAGCGCGCGGATGATCCGCAAGGCGCTGCTCCGAAGCATCTGATATTCCTTGTTCGTCAACGTCTGGCTGGGCGCAACTACGATCGAATCTCCTGTGTGTATCCCGACGGGATCCAGGTTTTCCATATTACAGACCGTGATGGCAGTGTCATTTGCGTCGCGGATCACTTCATATTCGATTTCCTTAAAACCCCTGATGCTTTTTTCCACCAGCACCTGCCCGACCGGAGACAGCTCGAGTGCATGTTTCATTTTTTCGGACATCTGGTCTGCATCCTCTGCGAAACCGCCTCCGGTTCCTCCCAGGGTAAAGGCCGGCCTGAGTATCACCGGATACCCGATCCGCTCTGCAGCTGCCAGACCTTCTTCCACGCTCTGGGCGATCCCGGATGGTACAGTTGGCTCCCCAAGCTCTTCGCAAAGCTCTTTAAACCGCTCCCGGTCCTCCGCACGCCGGATGCTGTCCGCATCCGTTCCCAGCAGCTCGATCTCACATTCTGCAAGGATCCCTTTCTCATAGAGTCTCAATGCCTGGTTCAGGCCTGTCTGTCCGCCCAGCCCCGGCACGATGGCATCCGGGCGCTCATAGCGGCAGATTCTCGCCAGATATTCCAGCGTCAGCGGCTCCATATACACCTTGTCCGCAATCGCGTGATCCGTCATGATGGTGGCAGGATTCGAGTTCGCGAGAATCACCTCGCACCCTTCCTCCTTCAATGCAAGGCAGGCCTGTGTCCCGGCATAATCAAACTCTGCAGCCTGCCCGATCACAATCGGACCGGAGCCTATGACAAGCACTTTCCTGATGTCTGCTCTTTTCGGCATAATCCCTTACCCTCTCTTCATCAGCTCCAGAAACCGGTCCAGCAGCTGCATAGAATCCTGCGGTCCGGGGGCACCTTCCGGATGATACTGGACAGAGAATACCTTCTCTTCTTCCCTGGCAAGGCCCTCAATCGTCCCATCCAGCAGATTGATATGTGTGACCTTGAGCCCGGTTCCCTCCAGGGATGCTTCCTCTACCGCATAGCTATGGTTCTGGCTCGTCATCCCAATCCGGCCTGTTGAAAGCTCCTTCACCGGATGATTCCCGCCCCTGTGTCCGAACTTCAGCTTATATGTCCTCGCGCCATAGGACATGGCAATCAGCTGATGTCCCAGGCAGATCCCGAATAGAGGAACCTGCCCGTGCAGGCCTTTCAGCATCCTAACAATCTCCGGCACATCCGCAGGGTCTCCGGGTCCATTTGAAATGAACACGCCGTCAGGTTTCATTGCCAGTATTTCTTCACTCCCTGTATCGTACGGAACGATTGTGAGATTGCATTTTCTCCGGTTCAGCATGCGCACGATATTCAGCTTCATGCCGCAGTCAACCGCCACTACATGAAACCTTGGATTGGAGGTGCGACTGTACCATTTTTTTCTGCAGCTGCATCTTGCAACCGCGTTATGAGGAATGGGCGCATCCAGAATCCTTCTGACCCCTTCTTCAACAGAGACAGAAATATCGGTCAGAATACCTCTTCTTGCGCCGTAGTCCCTTATATTTCTCACCAGCCTCCGTGTATCTGCTTCGCAAAGTCCCGGAATCTCCTTCTCCTCAAACAGATCCCGCACAGAGCATGTGGAGCGGAAGTTGGCCGGGTCGTCGCACAGATCCCTCACGATCAGGGCTGAGGGAGCTATGAGCCTGCTCTCATAATCCTCATCCGCAAGTCCATAGTTCCCGATCAGCGGGTAGGCCATTACCACTGCCTGATCCGTATAGGACGGATCAGAAAGAATCTCCTGGTAACCAGCGCAGGAAGTATTGAATACAACCTCGCATATGGTATCCCTTCTGCTTCCAAATCCGATCCCGGTGTATACACTCCCATCTTCTAAAATCAACTGTCTGTCCGGCTTCATCCCGTCCCTCTTTCATGTTGTTTCTTTTCCTGTCAGCGCGATCCTGCCGCATGCTGAAGCATACATCGAATCACTCAACATCCTGCAGCGCATCGAAGCCCTCTTCTCCAGTCCGGATCTTGACAACCCGCCTGACCGGATAAACGAAGATCTTGCCGTCTCCGATATGTCCTGTGTACAGAGCTTCCTTCGCTGCAGTTATGACGTCATCTACCGGAATACCGCTGACAACAACCTCCAGCTTCACCTTGGGCAGCAGAGTGGCGTCGATCTCTACACCACGATACCGTTCCCCTGCGCCTTTCTCAATTCCGCATCCCATAACCTGTGTGACAGTCATTCCTGTCACGCCCAGATCATTCATGGCTTTGCGCAGTTTGTCATAGCGGGAAAGCTTTGCAATAATCACTACCTTGGAAATGCCGGTTTCTATCTCCGGAATCCTTTCTCCTTCCGCCAGAGTCCCCTTCAAGGCTTCCGCATCGGCCCGGACTACCGGTACCGCAGCATCCCGTTTTGTCTGAGAAGCCTCCGAATAGCTGTCTGTTCCAAGGTTTGTATTCTCGTTCACACTCATGGTCATGGTATTGGAAATATCCATAATCGCAAAGCCGGCATAGGCGGATGGAAGACCATGCTCTGTTGTATCCAGGCCGGTAATCTCCTCCTCTTCCGAAACCCTCAGCCCGACTGTCATTTTGATTACAGTAAAAGCAATCAGGATCGTGACGACTGTCCATACAATGGTAACGCCCATTCCTCCGAGCTGCTTTCCAAGCTGTTCCAGTCCTCCTCCGTAAAACAGGCCTTCCTTAATCCCTGCCACCTTGAAGCCCGGCGCAGAGCTGGTTGCAAACAGACCTGTCGCGATCGTTCCCCATATTCCATTGAACATATGCACCGCAACAGCACCGACCGGGTCATCCACATGCGTTACGTTATCATTGAACCATACCCCAAACACCACCAGCAGTCCGGCTACCACGCCGATCATGGCTGCTCCGGAACAGTCGGTCACGTCACAGGGTGCTGTGATTGCCACCAGACCGGCCAGAGACGCATTCAGGCACATGGAAACATCAGGCTTCCCGTACTTGAACCAGGTAAACAGCATACAGGTGACCGTTGCCACAGAAGGCGCTACAGTAGTCGTCAGGAAGACAGATCCCAGCGTCTCAACATCCGTTGCAGCAGCACCGTTGAACCCGTACCAGCCGAGCCAGAGAATGAATACACCAAGCGCCGCGATCACGAGGTTATGTCCCGGAAATGCATTGACCTTCACAATCTTTCCACTCTTGTCCCTGTCATACTTGCCGATTCTGGGTCCCAGCATCCATGCCCCGATAAACGCACAGATTCCGCCTACCATATGGATGCAGTTTGAACCGGCGTAATCATGGAATCCCCACTGTGCCAGAAAGCCGCCTCCCCATGTCCAGTGTGCCTCAACCGGGTAGATCACTGCGGAAATCACGGCGGAATAGATACAGTAGCTGGAAAACTTTGTACGCTCCGCCATAGATCCGGATACAATCGTAGCCGTTGTGGCGCAGAACACCAGGTTAAACACAAATGACGAGTAATTGAATGATCCATAATGAGTAAACACATCGAAGCTGAAACCACCGGCAAAGCCCTTCATAATGTTCGGGCCAAGCATCAGGGATGCCCCGCAGATAAACCACATCACCGTCCCGATGCAAAAATCCATCAGGTTTTTCATAATGATATTGCCGGCGTTCTTTGCCCTGGTGAAGCCGGCTTCACACATGGCAAATCCTGCCTGCATCCAGAAGACCAGCGCAGCGCCGGCCAGAAACCATACCGCAAAGATTTCCCCATCCAGCGTTTTCATTACATCCATCAGTTCTTTTGTCATACCTGCCCCCTTTCAAAAGGAAAACTCTCCCACCGCGCCAGCCACGCCATTGTGGAAGAGTTCCTGAGGAATGTTACATGTTCGAATATACAGAAGAACCGGTTCCTTCTTTCCCCTGCTATTCTGAATAAATAAAAGAAAAGGCGTCCCGAAGAAACTCTTCAAGACGCCTTTGCCTTTCTGTTTCTGAATGATACCGCTCAAAAAATCGATTGTCAATCGCTTTTTTCCAGATGATTGTTCCGGCTTCGCACGAAATTATATTGCTTCGCGGTCACTCCAGTTCGATCGTGGAGGGCGGCTTTGAAGTGGTATCCAGCAGGCAGCGGTTGACTCCCTTCACCTCGTTGACGATCCGGTTCGTTACCCTGTTGATCAGATCCCAGGGAAGAGGCGCGGCCTCAGCGGTCATAAAGTCAGAGGTGTTCACTGCGCGGAGGACGATGGCGTAGTCATAGGTCCTGAAGTCTCCCATTACGCCCACGGATCTCATATTGCTCAGAGCCGCGAAATACTGTCCCAGACTTTGATCCAGTCCGGTCTTCTGAATCTCCTCCCGGAAGATGGCATCTGCCTCCTGGACGATCTTCACCTTTTCTTCTGTCACCTCACCGATGATCCTGACACCCAGCCCGGGCCCGGGAAACGGCTGACGGTTTACCAGATACGAAGGAAGGCCAAGCTCCAGTCCGGCTTTGCGGACCTCATCCTTAAAGAGCATGCGAAGAGGCTCTATAATCTCCCTGAAGTCCACCACATCCGGAAGTCCCCCTACATTGTGGTGAGACTTGATCACGGCTGACTTTCCGAGTCCGGATTCGATCACATCCGGATAGATCGTTCCCTGCACCAGATAGTCGACCGTCCCAAGCTTCTTCGCTTCCTCCTCAAATACACGGATGAATTCCTCTCCGATGATCTTCCGCTTCTGTTCCGGCTGCGTGACACCGGCCAGCTTCTGATAGTATCGCTGCTGTGCATTGACACGGATAAAATTCAGCTCATAATGGCCATTCGGGCCAAATATGGCTTCTACTTCATCGCCTTCTTTTTTACGAAGTAATCCATGATCCACAAACACACAGGTCAGCTGGCGGCCGACGGCTTTCGACAGAAGCACTGCGGCCACCGAAGAATCCACGCCGCCCGAAAGCGCGCACAGTACCTTTCCATCCCCGATCTTTTCACGAAGGCTGTGAATGGACTGCTCTACGAAGGAGCCCATCTTCCATTCCCCACTGCATCCGCAGACCCCTAAGACAAAATTCCGGAGCATGGTCTGTCCTTCCCGCGTATGCATGACCTCAGGATGAAACTGCACCGCGTAAAGCCTTCTTTCCGGACAGGACATCGCCGCCACCGGACAGTCTTTGGTATGAGCCGTGATCCGGAAGCCCTCCGGAACCTTCGAGATGTAATCTGTATGGCTCATCCATACCACCGTACCCGGCGTCACGCCTTTAAACAACGCATCCGAGGACTCATCTACCTGAAGCTCTGTATGCCCGTACTCACTGACCGGAGCCGTCTCCACCTCTCCGCCCTCCATCCAGGAAAGCAGCTGGGCTCCATAGCAGATTCCGAGAATCGGAATCTGCAGATCACAGATCTCCCTGGCAAAATGCGGAGACGCGCTGTCATACACACTGTTGGGACCACCTGTAAAAATGATCCCTTTCGGGTTCATCTCCCGGATCACGGACAGCTCTGTCGTGTAAGGGTAGATCTCCGCATAAACATTGCACTCCCTCACTCTCCTGGCAATCAGCTGGTTATACTGGCCGCCAAAATCCAAAACGATGATCTTTTCCTGTTCCATCTGCCTCATCTCCATGTTGTTTCTGTCTATGACTGCGTTATACGACCTTGCGGTAAAGCTCAAACCCGATCGCGAGGAGATTTTCCGGGATTGCCCTGACGATAAGACGGATGTTTTCGCGGGAGACTTCATCCAGCTCATCATAAGGCACCATCTCCGGCGTAGTCTTTGCGTCAGGGTCATATTGGCCATAGCGCCATCCCTCTTTTTCACGGTCCAGCATCCAGCGTCGATGCTCCATTTCCGACAGCTCTTCGAGAACCGGGCCATACAGCTCCGTAATGGTATCCGAGGAGCCCGGAAGAACCGGCCTGAGTCCCAGTGCAGACTGGTAATCCTGAAGCTGGACTCCGATATAATGAATCTGGGAGAAATACTCTCTCCGGAAGGATTCATCCAGCTCTTCCCAGGGGGCCATCTCCCTCTCCGCCTTCAGCTCCTGGATCCGGGTTTGATCCATCTGGAGTTTTTCCGCCTCCTCCAGTCTCCGGGCACAGTAGTTTTCATGCGCGGCGATCGCGTATTTCTCTTCATAATCTCCCATCATCTGCTCGTAGGAAAGACGCTTCCTGAAATCCGTGACGTCCAGATGAATGTCCAGCTGCTCATCGACCGGCAGGCAGGAAGGCGTAAAACGGCTTACCTCCGTCAGGCGGCTCATATCCAGGATGAATTCCAGGGAGCGGGAGCCATGCCGGTATTCTGATACAGCCAGCAGTGCCGAGAGCATATTTCTGGAGATATTGACAAGGCCGCTTTCCGGGTCATAGATACTGGAGACCTTGTGGATGATCTGGCTGCGCATCAGCATAGCCCGCCGGATCAGGTGGCTTTGATCGGAAACGGAAACCGGATTCGGACCTTTGATGTTCAGGATTCCTTCCAGACGGCTTACGAAGTCCGGCCCCTTGACCTTGCGGAAGACCTCCTCCTCTTCAGGAACTGCCGGAAGGAACTCATTGAACGTAGAGGCGGTTCCTCCCGCAAAGACGAATACAGCGCCCTTAATCTGGTAGCTGCGTCCGTTCAGAGTGTATTCTCCGTCCTGCATCGGTGCAAGATAATACTTCAGCCACCCCCTCGAGACGCCTTGAAGCTCACAGTCAAACTCATCCATAAAGATCAGCGGAATCTCTCCTTCTTCACTGTGCAATGCTTCATTCAGTCCCTCAAAGAGCTCCACCGGTTCATTGTACTGGGACAGATTCAGGGAGGTCAGGGAAAAATGCCCGATGCTGGACGCGATCTGTTTGACCCCAAAGGACTTTCCCGAACCCGGAGGGCCAAAGACAGCAATGGACAATGGCCTGATGGTTTCACCTCTTGCCGCATTGTCGTAGCGGGTGATATAGTCCTCCAGAAGCAGGCGTATGGTATGAAAGCTTTCCACTTCATCCTTATCCACGGTAGCCAGGGCCTGATAGCTGCAGACCGGGACATGCCGGTACAATTCCTCCGGTCCGGCGATGACAATCTTCTGCGCCTCTGCCATATAACCGCCCTTGCTGTTTTTACAGTATTCATCCAGAATGCAGAAAGGCGACAGGTCGGAAACCAGTGTCTTCATGCTTCTTTCCGGGACGGCGATCCTGCAGACCTCTCCCGTCTTTTCCCTGCTCATAAGATCCTTGAGAACCGGATAGAGAGGAGCGTCCTCCGCGAGCGTCAGCATCTCTTCCGCATCCGGGATGAACAACAGCGACCATCGTCCCTTTTCCCGGATCAATGCACCCTGGGCGTCCAGAAGGACCACCAGCTCCTTCCTTGACCGAAGCGGCAGGAGAACATCGTTGACCGCCAGCTGCAGAAGGAATTCGTCCACGGTCCTTTCATAGGAAATGGATCGGGTGATCGGGAAATCCAGATCACGAAGATGCCGCATCTGCAGCAGCGGAATCTTGTCCTTCTCAAAGAAGGTCATCATGGACCTGCCCGGAATGTATTCCTGGTATGACTTCTGACTTTTCATGGATCCTCCTCTTTCCTCATACGTGGATCACCAGATCCTTTACAGCTGCGATGCGGTCCTCATACTCCGGAAAACCGCTGTGGATCAGTTCAGCGACATGCTCGTCATAGAAACGCCTGTTTTTCGCGATTACATCTGACATGGCAAATCTCCTGCAATGGTTCTGTCACACGCTGTCTGTACGTTCCCGTTACTCCTCTGATCCTGCTTTTCTCATTGTAGCAGACTGCTCCGCGATCGCAAAGAACAGAAAAAATGACCTCCGACGGTCATGTGACACGCTCTCTTTCTTCTTTATTATTGGTGTTTTGCACAGCCGCGGGAGGATTCAGGCTCCACGACACATATTATTTGATACAGCAGAAATATACAATTGAACCGTCAACGTGAAGTTCAACTTCCTTATACATCTCCTGCAGAATTTCTCTCAGTTCCTCCTCTGTTTGGAACGGGGGAGTAAACCACCCATTTTTTGCGAGTATATTCCTCACGAGCCAATCGGTTCTGTTTGATTTACCCTTAATGTAGAAACAGCCAATAAAATCTCCGCCGTTTTTCAGTACCCGCCATGTCTCGCTGAACGCCATCTTCTTGTCCGGAAATGCGTGAAAGCCGTTCATGCTGACAACGATATCGAAGGTCCCTTCAAACGGGCATTTCCATAAACTCGTCTATGGCCTCCAGCACAGGGGAGGCAAACTTATCACCGCTAAATAGCCACTGCTCGTGCTGCATATCAAATTCCCGGATATCCGGATCCCGGAAATATTTCCGATACCGTTTCAGGTATTTCTCACCCATCTTGTTCGCATAAATAAAATGAAATTTCGTGTGATCCACGTGGATATCGTCCCTGAGCCATGTCAGCAAGTCGGTATAATACTCGTTTTTGATGGATTCCGGGCTGAATTTTGAAAAGCAGTCCATGAATTTATCCGCCATCTCATCATTCATTTCGAAGAAATCCTTCAGCAGCCTCCTGGTTTTACCTCTCCTCTTTTCGTTCTTCGTAAAACCAGTCAAAAGCGGAACCACCAGCTTCGACTGCAGCCACGCGCTGACCTTTCCGCTCTGGTCAAGATCGGGGCTGCCGAAGATTCCATGATCCAGATGTACCTGCTCCCTCTGAATCAGCTGCCCGACAAAACTGCTACCCAGCGATGACCCGATCGCGCCATCTATCCTTCCGTCAAAGTGATCCTGTATATACTGCTCAATCTTTTCTGTGACCGTGATCATATCCGGGAATATAGCTTCACTGCCATCAAATCCGTCATAATTGACACAGACCAAATGGTATTTTTCTCCGAGCCTTTCCAGTACGGTTCCGAAGTTTGTCTGATAATCACAGGCAGTCCCCGGCAGAAGCATCAGCGTTTTCCCTGCCATATTACCTATTTCATCGAACTGCATATCCTTACCGTCCATTTAATCAAAAACAAGAAGCAGGCTCGAAATCAATCGTTACCTGCTCTGTAAAAAGTGCATCTGTAGTTAGATTTCGCTAACCAGCACTACTATACCTCTAACTTGCTATTTTTTCAATGACTTTCTGCTCTTTTTCGACCATAAGAGCAGTGCCTGCCAATATTTCGACAGGCACTGCAGATATGATTACTATGCCTCCAAACCAGTCATCAATCCTGATTCTGATCACAGGCCGCTTACGGATTTCTGGCAGATGCCATCTACAATTCCTCCACATCCACACATTGAAATCCATTCTCTATCAAAAGCTGCGCCGTCACTCCGGCTCCGTCCACCAGTGTTCCAGTGAATGTACCGTCATACCGTTGTTTAATTCCGCAGCTGGGGCTTCTGGACTGCAGCACGATCAGATCCGGCTTCTCACGCATAGCGATTTCCAGACACTGCGCAGCGCCGGCACGAAATTCTTTATCTACAATCCGGCCATCTCTGGCCGTGACCACACCTACCTTTATCTCGGACGGAACACGTCTCGCAACTCAAGACGATGCTCAATAAGGCGGAGGGGTACGGATATAAAAA